>JBGTJY010000623.1:0-8936 GCA_041744855.1 Candidatus Hydrogenedentales bacterium | reverse complement strand
GCTGATCGAGATTGTCGCGGCGGCGCGGCCGGATGTCGTGATTCATCAATTGACCGCGTTCGGCGCGACGGATGCGGACCCGCTCGCTGAGACAATTCGCATCCGCATTGAGGGCACGCGCAATCTTGTCGCGGCAGCGCGTGCGGGCAACGCGCGACGGTTCATTGCGCAGAGCATCTCGTTCGTGTGTTCGCCGATGGGATCGGGACTGACTGATGAGGAGACGCCGCTCTATTTCGATGCGCCGGAGTCGATGCGGCCGCTCGTCAATGCCGTCGCGTCGCTTGAGCGGCAGACGTTGGAAGCGGAAGGCATGGAGGGCGTCGTGTTGCGCTACGGATGGTTTTATGGTCCCGGTACGGATTACGACCCCGATGGTCGCATCCCGCGGGCGATTCGCAAGGGGAAGATGGCCATTGTCGGCGAGGGCGCGGGGACGTACTCGTTCGTTCACGTCGACGATGCTGCCGCGGCGACGGCCGTTGCGCTCACGCGTGCGACGCCTGGCATCTATACCATCGTGGACGACGATCCCGCGCCGCTTCGCGTCTGGTTGCCCTACGCCGCGGGCTTGCTTGAGGCGCCAGCGCCGGGGCACCTCGACGCTGCCAAGGCGCGGCAATCGTTCGGCGACATGTTTGTGTACGTGATGAACGAGCAGCGGGGCGCATCGAACGCGAAGGCGAAACGCGAGTTGGGTTGGGCGCCGGCGATCACTTCGTGGCGGGAGGGATTTCGGAGATCGTTTGGCGGCATGCGGACTGACACGGACTGACACGGACACAAATGGACGAATATGGACTTGGTGGAGGTTCGGCTTCTCTGCTGCGAAAGTTGCCGTTGCATTGCGTTATAGTCGTTTCGCCGTGAAGGCAATACCGGAGATTTCAAACTGAATCCTCGTGCAACAGATCGCTTCGTCATTGGACTGCTCCAACTGCAGATCGGCCCATCGCCGGATGACAATGTGCGTAACGCCCTCGATTGGTTGGAAAAGTGCGCGGCACAAGGCGCGCAGGTCGTCTGCCTGCCTGAGCTTTTTCGTTCGCAGTATTTTTGTCAGCGCGAGGATATCGCGCTTTTCGATCTGGCGGAGTCGCTTTCGAGCACGACTGTTGCCACCTTCCGCGAGGCTGCAGCCCGGCTGCGCGTTGTGGTCGTGCTGCCGGTGTTTGAACGGCGGGCCGCGGGCGTGTACCACAATTCGGCGGTGGTCATCGATGCCACGGGCGAGATTGCTGGGGTCTATCGCAAGATGCACATTCCGGATGACCCGGCTTACTATGAAAAATTTTATTTCGCGCCCGGCGACCTTGGATTCCAGGCCTTCGACACGGAGTACGGCCGCATCGGGACGCTCATCTGTTGGGACCAGTGGTATCCCGAGGGCGCGCGGTTGACGGCGTTGCGCGGCGCGTCGGTGCTGTTTTATCCGACGGCCATTGGCTGGCATCCGCACGAAAAGGCGCAATATGGCGCGGCTCAGCGGGACGCGTGGATCACCGTGCAACGCGGACATGCTATCGCGAACGGTGTGTATGTTGCCGCGGTGAACCGGGTCGGTTTTGAGCGGCCGGTCGAGTCGCAGGCGGGGATCGAGTTTTGGGGATCGTCGTTTATTGCCGATCCGCAGGGCGTCATCCTCGCGGAGGCCTCCGTCGAGAAAGAAGAAACGCTACTCGCGGAGATCGACCTCCAGCACCTGGAAACCATCCGCCGCAATTGGCCTTTTTTGCGCGACCGGCGCATCGACGCCTACGGCGAAATCGTTCGCAGATACATCGACGAGCCGTAGCGCGTGCCCTGTCCAGAGACTGCCGCGATCCGTCTCCCTGCGGAGTGGGAACCGCATGAAGCCACGATCCTCGCGTGGCCGACGAATCGCATGGATTGGCCCGGAAAATTTCAAGCCATTCCGTGGGTCTTTGCGGAAATTGTCCGGCGCGTGGCGGAGGGCGAGCGGGTCGACCTCATTGTTCCGTCCTCATCGGCCGAGCCGCGCATTCGCCGGCTGTTGACGCGCGCGCACGTGGATCTCAGCCGCATCAACTTTCTGGCGCTCGAAATGGATCGCGGCTGGATGCGCGATTGCAGTCCAGCGTTTGTGCTGACGGAGGACGCGAACCCGCGCGTGAACGCGGTGCAATTCGCTTTCAACGGCTGGGCCAAATACGACAATTGGCGCAAAGACGCGCGGGCGACCGAGTATCTCGCGACGCACCTTGCCGACGCGGCGACCGAGGCGACGTGGAACGGGCGTCACGTCGTGCTCGAAGGCGGCGCGATCGATACCAACGGCGCGCGCACGCTTCTCACCACGGAAGAGTGTCTCTTGCACCGGGAAGTACAAGTCCGGAATCCCGGTTTCACGCGCGAGGATTATGAAGGGGCATTCCGAGCGTTGTTGGGGATCGAAAAAGTCATTTGGCTCGGCAACGGCATCGCGGGCGACGACACGCACGGTCACGTCGACGACCTTTGTCGCTTCGTCAATGCGAATACAGTCGTTCTCTGTCGCGAAACGAATCCCGCCGATGCGAACTACGCGCCGCTCGAGGAAAACTGGGAACGGCTGCAAGGGGCGACGACCGCGGACCAGCGCCGGATCGACGTGGTTGCGCTACCCATGCCGGGCCCGCTTTACTTCGACGGCGTGCGACTACCGGCGAGTTACGCGAATTTTTACATTGCGAATGGGTACGTGCTCGTGCCGACGTTCAACGATCCCAACGACCGCATCGCGCTGGGGATCCTATCGGAGATGTTTCCGGACCGGGCGGTCTGCGGGATTCACGCCGTCGATCTCGTCTGGGGATTCGGCACTTTGCATTGCCTCACGCACGAAGTCCCAGCGGCTGGGACGTCACTTCATTCGCGCGGGACTCGTTCTCGAGTAAACTAGAGGTCAGACTGAGTGGCGGGGTGCGCCCGTTGGCGGTGGGGAGGCTGCGCGAGGAAAGAGGATGGGGCCTTCCGTCTGGGCGCCGTATTCGTCCCGATTTGTTTCTACCCGCTTGCTGGCTTGATATCATCTTTAACGTCTAGCTGCCCAACTGTCCGTAAAGACCGCGAAACTGGAAGGTTTATCTTGAATACTGCTCTGTTGGCTGTGGCGTCCTTAACTTTCCAGTTTTTCCAAGTCGTTGATCCGGCCGAAAGGCCACCCGATCCGGAAATCGCCTTCTCGGAGCTGAATGAGGCATGGCTGAAGGATGGGATCGAGGGTATGAAGCGATACTCAAATGCCCTCGAAGAGCGATTCCCAAGCTGGCTACCGTCTCGCCTGTTTGTCGCAATAACCCAACTGTACGACGGCGGAGGTTATGAGGCGCAAATAGAGTGGGCTGACGAGGTGGATAGGCTTTACGTCCAGTACCCCCAACTTTTCCGGCCGTCATTCCTTGGGGAAGCGAACTCCGTGCGTGTGTTCGCTTTCGCAGGAAGGAAAATCGATGCAGGACGGCAGCAACGCGGTACGGGGCCGCTCGCCAGACCGTCCCAGTCCGCACGAGCGCCTATTGACCCTTTTTACACAATTAGCATGCGTACTAGCATGCCTGCTTTGTTTCCGACAGGCGAGACGCCGATCGTATTCCCGATCATCTTGAGTGATATTCAACGTCAATCTCTCGAAGGATTGACGGAGGCCGAAATCTGTGAACTTGTTCAAAGCGTCGGTCAAGTTCGAGGCGATCAAGTTGACCGCAGGATTGCAGCTATCCGTTGGTGCGGCGAAAATCCTTCAGTGGGCTGTCATGACGCATTGCGGGCTTGTTTACTCGATTACTTGGGAACAACAACCGAAGAAGCCGCGTACGCTATCGTTCGGTCGAGCGAATCTGGTGTCGATACCTTGATAGACTCTTGGGAAGCGACAAGGTTTCCCAACCAAAGGAAGGCCATAATTTGGGCATTGCTGGTCGCAAATCGGCGCGATGCAAAAGTTAAGGCCTTTCTCCAGCAGGCTGCGCAGGATGATCCAATTATTCGAGAGTACGCTACCGCAGCAGCGGCTTACCTGAACTCGCCTCAGCCCTGAGAACTACAACAATTCACTCCATAGGGACTGGCGGCCAGTAACATCGGGGCAACAGAAGGCAGCCATCTCTCTCGATTTTTCCCTATTTGTCCCCGCCTCCAATCGACACGGCATTATTGTCGCGAGTTCTATCGATTACTTTGTGGTACGGATCAACCTCGACCATTTCCGGCATTTCGGGTACTTCGACTGTTATCTCCTGGGTTCCCGATTCGACAGGATGTCTGCCGCGATATATCGGTTGTCGACCCACGTCGCGCTCGTCGGAACCGGACTGAAGAACCAACTCGACGACCCGGTTGAATGGCACTTCGGTCTCCGTACCAAGTTCATCCGCTTCGAATTGATGCGCTGAAATTGTGATCGAAACCTTGAATGATTCGCCAGAACGTTGGACGTTCACATCTTCAATTGCCAAATCGTAGAGGACAATCTTTTCGAACAAATCGTCGATCAGTTGTTGATGCTCGGGCCCGGCAATGGATCGGAGTTCGTCGACTACGTCGCGCGAGGTTGGGAACGGGGCGTCTTCGAATGCGAATTTCTCCAGGTAGTATCGTAGGGCTTCGTTGACGCGATCTTCGCCGATGACGTCTGCCAGAGCGTAGAAGGCCAAGGGGCCTTTGTTGTAACTGATGTAGCCTTGGTCATCGGTGTACATCAGCGGAAATTCCGTGCGGGCTTCATTGCTTCGATTCGAAAGGTAATTGTTCTCCAACTGTCTTGCGACTTCGCCGGCATATTCTTCGCCCAAGTTTTCCCGGAAAATCATCAACGTGGAATATTGGGCGAGCGTCTCGTTGAGCATTTGCCTGCCCTGCATTTTCGCGCCGTAGGCCTGGCCGCCCCACCATTGGTGAGCGAGTTCATGGATGGTGACGTAGTCGAGGTCTTTCGCTTGCGAGATGTCCGTGATGAAGCCATAACGCTCGGGATACGCGGCGATGCCTGGAAAGGCCTTCGCCGCGGAACGGTAGCTGGGATACTGAAGGATTCGGAAGGAGGAAAACGGATAGGGGGTAAAATTGCTGGTCATGTAATCCAGCGTGCGCTTGATTGTGGTGAACATCGCGTCGACGTTCGCGCCGTGTTTGGAATCGTAATAAATCTCCAGCGCCACGTCGTTCCATTGATCTTTGGCGATTTCATAGCGAGCCGACGTGATAGGGATGGAAGGCCAGATGGGCCGCTCCGCGACATACTCGAAGTAGCGGCGTCCGTCTTTGACCCACTCGCGCTGCAACACGCCCGACGTAACGGCAATCTGGTCCGCGCTGGTGCTTACGATTGCGCGAACGTCGGCGTGGCTGTCCACTCCGAACTTGAGCACATCCAAATACTTCGGGTCACCCAACGCGGGCAGCCGTTCCGCCGGGCCGAGCCCGAGGCGCTTTCGCCAATTGGCGTTGACGAATCGATCACTGTCGAAGCCGGGGATAGGCAAAATAAATTCACTCTCGACGAACGTTCCGTTCTCCACGATTTCATAGTCATGATTGTGGTTTACGAATCCTCGATTGCGCCGGCTCAGGTCCCACTGGATGGGCACGGTCATTCCCGGTTCGAGCGGCGTTTCGAACGCGAAAAGATAAAACCCGTGTTCTGGATCGGACTTCACGAGGGTGGCCGGATCGATGCCGAGCTTGTTCACGTGCATCCGCGGATCGATGGAAATTACGAATTCATCAATCGCGACTCGCTTGTTGTTTCGGAGGGTCCCTGTACCGAGGGATTCTAAACTTCCCTGTTCAGAGTAAAGGTCCACTTCCATGGAAATTTGTTGGTACGAAGGCGCGGGGGATCCCAGATACTGGCGATACTTGGTTTCGTATTCCGCCAGCTTTCGCTGCAGTGATTCGGTGGACTGGTATCGATTCAGAACGTTGGTGTTGTAAAAAATCCAGCCGCCAACGCCGACAAAACCGATCCCAGCGATGATAGAAGTGATCGCCACTGCTTTGTTCACTCGCGTTCCGACACTGCGAAATCTCTGGGCAAGGGTCGAATAGGGACCTCGCGGATAAATGAGGTGCGCGGCGAGCAGCAGAAGCACGCAGAAAAAGCCCCAGTATGCAATGAGCGAAAACACCATCGGGCTCGCGGGACCGTATCCGTTCATGTCGGAATACGCCACATGGGGAATCCGGAATCCGACAAGAACATGTTCGACTCCGAGACTCGGCAAGCTTGCCAAAGCAATCAAGGCGGCGAACACCAGGAACATGCCGAACCACTTGTTGGGCGTGAGTACTTGGATAATCAAGGCGAGAACGCAGAGCATGCCGTAGTAAAAGCCGTTGTAAACAAACAAGCTTTTTAGATAGAGACCCATTTCGAAATTTGTAAAACCCGCCGATGCCTGCAACACAATCGCAGTCAGCATGGAAATGAGCAGCATTGCGACACCCGCGAAGCTGACCGCAAGCAGTTTCGAAACCGGCATGATCCAGTCGGCGTAGGGCGATGCTCCGATGACTTCCGCCACGCCGGATTCGCACTCGCGGTGGATCAACGCGCCCGAATAGTACATCGCCATGAGCATGATGAGTGGGTACAGGCCGTAGTAGAAAGTTCCGAGCATGAAGCTCGTGTAGGGATAGTAGGGGAGATTCGAAAGTTCGTTCACGTGTCTCCCGGATTCCGCGACGATGGTGGCCACGCAACCCAGCAACAACACATACAACAGCGGATTCCTGAGGATGCTGACGAGATCCACTCTAAGTTGCGACCAAAATTGGGAGAACGAATCGCGAAATGAAAATCTCGGCTCGATATTAAATTGCCGCGGCGGAGGGGCGAATTGGGCGCTTGCGATTCTCTTCGGCGAAAAACGAAATCCTCGCCGTCCCCCAACTTCTGAAAGGTCGAGTCGAAATCGCCAGAGCGTAATGGTTGCCGCGCCCAATGCAATTCCCACCCAAAGCAGACGGTTTCCCAGTAGCAATCCGCCGGGCAGCCGCGTATTCAACTCCGGCACGGTCCAATAGCGCGTTTCGGCTTGAATGGCCAGCCCGGCAAACGGATCTGCGAAAGCGGCCCAACGCGCATCGTCCATTTGCGTGAAGAGCGCGATGATGCCTTCCCCAGCCAGTAGCGCCGCCGCTACCGCAACCGTCATCGCCGCGGATCGCGTCAGCGCAGCGACCATGAAAAATAGCGCGCACATGATGAATATGTTGGGGACGATGATCGCCGCGAGACTGAAGGCGTAGGGCGTCCATGTGAAGTCGCCGACGGGGTCTTGATCGGCCCATGACGTGAAGGGCCCAACGAGTACGCCCAATAAACCCGCGCACGCGACGAGGAGCGCCGGGATCGTCGCGCTCGCGAATCGCCCTAGCAGAAAGTCCAACTTCCGCACGGGCGTGACGAAGAAGAACGAGGCCGTCGATCGATCGAAATCGCCGACGATCGCGCGAATGACGAATACGACTGCGGGCAACATCGCCAAATAGATGTACGCCGTGACGACTTGCAGTATTTTCCCCGGGCCGTTGATGTCGATTCGGTGATTGGTGCCGAGATGGATGCCGGTGCCCGTAGTCGTGATTAAGTGAATGAGGAAGAAGAGAACGAGCACGCCCCAAAAGAATGGCGCCTTGATTTGCTGGCGCAGCTCGAATTTTAGAATTTCGAGAAACGTTCGCACGGACTCAATCCAGATTTTCCGTGAGGCCGTGCTCGATCAGGGTTGCGAAATACACATCCTCGAGTTCGGGATGGGCCGGGGTCATTCCAGCGGGTTGCATGTCCGCGAGTACGCGAACCTCCGTGCTGTGGGAATACGACCCCCCCGCGCCCTTGAATCGACTCGACACCACCGTGTGCTGCTTTCGGACATTTTCCAATTCGGGCTTCGAGACGAGTTTCGTCCACAGCTTGCCGCGCATTGCGGCGATTAGTTCCCGCGGTTCCCCCGTCTTCAGAATTTTCGCCCGCCCCATGATGGCGATTTTCGGGCAAAGCTCGGCGACGTCATCGACAATGTGCGTCGATAGAATGACGACGCGCTCCTCCGCGATCTCGCCCAAGAGATTCTGAAAGCGGCGCCGTTCCGCGGGGTCCAGGCCCGCCGTGGGCTCATCGACGATGAGGAGACGCGGATTGCCCAGCAGCGCCTGCGCGATGCCGAACCGTTGCTTCATGCCGCCTGAATATTTGTCGACGCTGCGCCGCCGTACGTCCCACAGGTTGGTTTGCACGAGCACACTCTCGACGACCTCCGTGCGCGGTTTACCGTGTATGCCCTTGAGCGCGGCGAAGTGCAATAGCATGGATTCCGCCGAGGTCCGCGGATACGAGCCGAATTCCTGCGGCAAATAGCCGAGTACGCGCCGGAGCGCGCCCTTGTTCTCGCGCACGTCGATGTCGTCGAAGCGAATCGATCCCGAGTCCGGCTCTTGCAACGTCGCGATCGTTCGCATCAACGTCGACTTGCCGGCGCCGTTGGGCCCGAGTAGGCCGAACATGCCTTTTGGGACGTCAAGGTTGATGTCGTAGAGCGCCGCGACATTGCCGGGGTAGGTCTTGTTGACTCCGGAGAGCGTAAGCATGGGGTAAAGACGCCGGGAGCTTTGGGAAGGTTTCAGGCGCTACGGGCCGCGCGAATGGTATCGTGGTACGGGGGTTGGATGGGAATTATGGGAAGGATGGGACGTATGGGGGCGTTGGTGGAGGGGGCGACTTCGGCGGGGATTGGGCTTGGGATCGGGTCGCTTAACGAGAAGCCGCTGCATGCCGCGTTGAAGGCTTGGTATGCGGGGCCCGACGACCAGTTCGAGGTGTCGGTCGACGGGTTTGTGATAGACATCGTGCAGGCCGGTGTACTGGTAGAAATACAGACGAAGAACTTCTCCTCCATCAAACGAAAGCTGACGACGCTCACCGTCCGCCACCA
>JBGTJY010000622.1:0-1816 GCA_041744855.1 Candidatus Hydrogenedentales bacterium | reverse complement strand
GTCACAGACAAATCTATCCTGGACGAATATTTCAGCACACGCGCACGAATTATGGGCGATCATAACCCGCCGGCAACGCTTCTGGTCGTCGAGAAGTTTCCCCGTTCGGGCGTCGAAGTCGAGATCGAAACCATCGCGGCGAACGCTGATTAGCCGTGGAAGATCAATCACCCCGTCTCGTTGGTCAGGTGCCGGGGAACGCCTTGGAGGTGCACCGAGGCTGTCTAGGGCGTGAACTCATAGACGCCGCTGCTCGGCGAAGGTTGGCCTGCACCAATGCGCTTGCGGTGCAACAAGACGGCAGGTATCTGAGGTCATGCTGACGTGATCAGCCCGCGCCGCGCACGCGAACTCTTGACCCAGAACAGACCTCACTCTGGTCAGGGGGCGCGGGCCAATCAGGCCTGCTCCCCCAGACCCTGAGCCGACGACGTAAGGCGAGGCCGGGGTTGGAGAGACATATTCTTCACCAGCGCGCACCAGCTGCCCGGCAGCTGAAATCGGAAACCTTCCAAAGCGAACAAGGCCCCGGGCAGGCGCCACTGAACTCTGCGCTACGGGCACTCTGTACTATTGCTTGACCCTTTGGGTCGCCCAGCTATAGCGTCCTCTCACGAAGTCCTTCGTTTGAGGGTTGAGTGCGTGAAGTTCTTCACCATTGCGCCCCTGACGGGTCACACCGGCACTGAGGTCGGCCCGGACTTTGCTTGGCCGATCCACACAGAAGGCCGCGCCACCTTCCGTCGCGTCTTCGCCGGGCACCATTTGCCGGTGATGCGTGGCCAGCGCTGCACACCGGTTAGGTTCAGTGCCGCCGCACGGGTATTCGGCGGGGCAAACCTCAAACGCAGCATCGTGGCGAGACATTCTCCACCCATCATCCCAACCAGCCACACCCGCCCACGTGCCCCCATGCTGTGCGGTCGCTACGGATACTGGGTGAATCGGGACTACGTTCAACGGCGACTGCGGCATGGACGAGCGTCGTCTAGCTGCACCGGTTCATGCTGAAAGGGCGAGGTGAGGCCTTGATCGCAGGCGGCCGATTTGGATCTGCCGCCGGATCGCTTGGTGTTGCAGTGCTGGCGCCGTCACGCCTGCACTTCGTTCGGCCAGCATCGAACAGCAAAGACCACCCGGCAAAAGGGGGTCGCAAAGGGAGGACGCCATGGAATATGAAAGCCGGAGGTCGATTAGCTCGATTGCGCTGACGCGGAGGGACATGCTGGCGGGCGGCGCCGCCATGCTGGCGCAATTGCCGGTGCTCGGCACCACGACAGCCGGGGCTGCCCCCAATGGGGCGATGACGCTGGCCTGGCACACGGCCATGGCGCCCCGGTGGCTGGACCCGCAGGACCATGACGGCACGGCAACGCCCGACAACTTCCTCACGGCGCTGCACGATGCCTTGATCAAGAACTCCCGCACCACGCTCTACGACCACCCCTCCCTCGCCGAGCGCTACGAGTTCGCCAAGGACGGCACCAGCGCTACCTTCTGGCTGCGCGAAGGCATCAAGTTCCACAACGGCGAGCCGGTCACGCCCGAGGACGTCAAGTTCAGCTACGAGAGCTACCGCGGGGCGCTCGCCTCCGCCTTCAAGGCCAAGACCGAAGCCGTCGACATCGTCGATCAGCGCACCGTCCGCTTCCGCTTCAAGGAGCCGTTTCTGGATTTCCTGCTGTTGCTCGGCTCGGGCAATGTCACCGGGGCCGGCTGGGTCGTGCCGGCGAAGTACTACCAGCAGGTCGGCCCGGACGGGTTCAAGCGCAAACCGATCGGTGCCGGGCCCTACAAGCTGGCCTCGATAGAGGCG
>JBGTJY010000621.1:0-2210 GCA_041744855.1 Candidatus Hydrogenedentales bacterium | reverse complement strand
CTGCGCGATTTCCTCAGCGTCCGCGCTATTACGAAGGACGCGCTTACTCGCGCCGAAGACCATGCCGGCGTGGCGCGAGACGAGTTCCGAGAACGCCTGCGCATCGCGGCTGTGGATCCACTTCGAGAGCAGGGTGGTGTCGGTGGGGGGCATCGGGCGCCTCCTTCAAGAGATTAGCACGGTTCCGCCCTTCTGACGCCGCCGAGCTCGGAATGGTGAGTGCAGGAGCTCGCCTTATGTTCACGCGCTCACACTGAGATCGACGACATCGTGAATGAGGACCGGTTCCGCCACGCCTTTTAGCTTCACCTTGAGCTGACCTTCCACGCGGGCGGCCTGGCCCATCGCGCGGAAGGTCGAATCGGAAACGAGAATCTGCCCCGGAATGCTGTGATCGAGGATACGCGCGGCGATGTTTACGGCGGAACCAATCACGCTGTGTTTCATGTGAAGGTGGGAGCCGATATTGCCCACGATCACCTCGCCGGTATTGATCCCTATACCCATGGATACAGGCGGGAGACCGGACGCGGCGCTGTCAGCGTTCACGCGTGTGATGGCCTCTTGCATGTCGAGCGCGCAGGCAACCGCCCGCTTCGCGTGGTCCGGCTGGTCCGTCAAACCATTAAACACGGCAAGCATTCCGTCGCCGATGATGTTGTCGATGTTGCCTTCGTGCTTTTTGATGATCTCGACCATATAGCCGAAATAGTGATTCAAGGTCTGAACCAACGTTACCGGCGGCACCTTTTCGGTCAAGGGGGTAAAGTCGCGCAGGTCGGACATGAGCACTGTCACCTGGCGGGCGCGGCCGCCGAGCTCCGGCGGCGCGGTCTCTGCGAGCAGACGTTCCAACACCTCGTCCGACATGAACGTGCCGAAAACACGTTGCAAGAAAAGGTTGCGGTTACGCAGTTCTTCGTAGGCCGTTTCCATGTGCTGATTGAGCTGGTTCAACTTTTGTTGAAGCTCAGCCGCATCGAGCATGCTCACCGGTTGCTGAACAAGCTTCTCCATATCCGAAAGCAATCCAGCGACTTCGCGTTCCGCGTGACGTTTCATCCGTTTGGTTATCTCGTCTTTCAACGCGCGATTGGTCCGAAATAAATTAACAAAGACCGCCACCTTGGAACGAAGCACAGCGGGATTGCACGGCTTATTCAAATAATCCACGGCGCCGACGTCGTAACCGAGGAGCGCGTGCTCGTCCTCCTGAAAATACGCGCTCAGAAAGATGATCGGAATGTGCTGCGTCTTGCGCCGGCGTTTGATGACTTGCGCAAGTTCAAGGCCACTCATTTCAGGCATGCGAACGTCCAAAATGAGTACGGCAAACTCGTCCGTGACCAGTGCACGCAACGCGTCTTCCCCACTGCTGGCCCGCACGAGGCGATACTCGGGTGCCGTGAGCACCGCCTCGAGTACGTCGAGGTTGCGCGGCTCGTCATCCACGATCAGGATATTTACATTCTCCTGAACATAGCTCGATTCGTCGGACGGCGCATCCGGTCTGAATGAATCCTCCGTGTGCATTATCGCACCCATCCCTTCCCCCCGACGCCCAAATGAAACGCGCAACCACGACTTTTTACGCTGCTTTAGTCGGGTGTATGCGTTTTACGCGCTTGCTACAATTCGAGCAAAACGATTAGCAACTGACATCCTATTCATTGCATCGAACCCTCATACTTGTGGAATTCATGCAGGTTTCGTGCCTCGAAAAATGATTTGGAATAAACCAATTCCCGGGGGTGTGACCCAGCACGGGCGAACTGGCGTTGACTTTTGAGAACGCATAGTGTCTCATTGCCACCGTTACTAAGCGGGCTGAACGCCAACGTCCACAGGAGAAAATTTCGATGCGCGGATGTGCGGCTTTTACGATTATCGTTGCGGGTCTCATTGCGATCGATGCATTCGCCGACGCGAACTGGCCGCAATTTCGCGGGGCCGACTCGCGCGGGGTCGTGGAGGATGTCACGCTCCCGGATCGGTGGACCGCCACGGACAACGTCGAGTGGAAGGTTGACTTGCCGGGGCGCGGTTGGTCGTCGCCGGTGGTGTGGGGCGATCGCGTGTTCCTCACGACGGCAGTCGCCAAAGGCGAACTCGAAGACCCGCAGAAGGGTCTCTACTTTGGCGGGAATCGCCCGACGCCCGACGTTGTGCTCCAGTGGCTGGTTTATGCGCTCGATGTACGCACGGGCAAG
>JBGTJY010000620.1:0-2091 GCA_041744855.1 Candidatus Hydrogenedentales bacterium | reverse complement strand
ATCCCGGAGTTTGCCACGGGTTTACGCAGCATTCTTGCTCTACCTGCCGTTCGTGTGTTAGTGTGTTTCGGTTTGGACATTTGTGTTGTTCGGTTTGGAAGGCCGGTTTGGAAGAGTGGGTGCATACCCACTCTTTTTAGTTTTGGCCTGCCCTTTTCGCGAGAAATGAAGACTGCGGGACCCGGAATGCAACACGATATTGTGCGCCGCGCGTGGACCGAGTTGGAGCCGGAGATCGCGTCGCAGGGTTTTGAGCTCGTCGAAGTGGAGCTTGGGCAACAGGGCGCGACGCCGATTTTGCGGCTGTATGTGGACCACAAGGACGGCGTGACGCTGGACCGGTGCGCGGATTTATCGCGGCATCTGAGCGCGTATCTGGACGTTGTCGATTTTTTGAACGAGCGTTACTCGCTCGAAGTATCGTCGCCGGGTATCGACAGACCGGTGAGAAAACAAGAGGATTTCGAACGATTTACAGGCGAAGCAGTGAAGCTGCGGACGGTAGCCCCAGTCGAAGGGCGGCGCCGTTTCAAAGGCACTATTCAGGGCTTCGCGGATGGCATGGTCACCATTGAGACGGACGGGCGCCGCACGCAGATTCATCTTGAAAACATTCAAAAAGCGCAGCTCGACCGGTAAGTAGACGACTGAGAGTCGATTGCAAGCTAGTCAATTGCAAGCGAATCGATTCCAAGCGAGTCGATTGAAAGGATAGATCAGTGGACACGAATCTACGGGTTATCTTGCAGCAACTCGAGGCGGAGAAAAGCATCAATCGAGAAACGCTGTTGGAGGCGATCCGTAGCGCGATCGAAAGCGCGGCGCGCAAGAGCATGAGCCACGCGGCCAACGTGTTGGTGGAGACCGATCCGAATACGCTCGAGTTCAAGGTATTCGAAGTCCGCACCGTAGTCGAGAACGTCGAGAATCAAGCGGGCGAAATGACGCTCGAGGCGGCGCGCAATCTGCACCCGAACGCGGAAATCGGGAATATGCTCAAGCTGCCGGCCGAGCCGCGGGATTTTGGACGTATCGCTGCGCAGACCGCGAAGCAAGTGATCATTCAGAAAATTAAGGACGCCGAACGCGACAACATTTTCGACGAGTTCAAAGGCCGCGAAGGCGAGATGGTTTCCGGAATCGTCAAACGCATGTCGCACGGGAACTTGATCGTGCTGATCGACCGCGCCGAAGCGATCGTACCGCCGCGCGAACAGTCCGCCCGGGAAACCTTCAAGCCCGGCGATCGCATTCGCGCGTACTTGGTGCAAGTGGAAAAAACGCCGCGCGGGGCACAGGTAATTTTGTCTCGTTCGACGCCGCTACTCGTGCAGCGGTTGTTCGAACATGAGGTACCGGAAATCTTCGATGGGACGGTCGAGCTCAAGGCGATCGCGCGGGAGGCGGGCAGCCGCACGAAGGTCGCCGTGGCATCGAACGATCCGAACGTGGACCCGGTCGGGGCGTGTGTTGGCATGAAGGGATCGCGCGTGCGCGCGGTGGTGGAGGAACTGTCCGGCGAAAAAATCGATATCGTCCGTTGGAGCACCAATCCGGCGGAATTGTGTGGAAATTCCTTGAATCCAGCGGATATTCTGGATATGACTCTGGACGAAGAAAACAGGACGATCCTCGTCATCGTGCCGCATGATCAGCTTTCGCTGGCCATCGGCAAGAAGGGTCAAAACGCGCGGCTGGCCTCCAAGCTGATCGGGTGGAACATCGACATCCGCAGCGATTTGGAGCTTTCGGGTAATGCGCCCCCGCGCGAGGCCGACGATGCCGGTGCACCTGCCAGAGAGGGAGGCGCGCCGACAACGGAAGGTGGTGCACCCGTGAAACGCGCCAAAGTTCCTGTGGGCGGTGTATCAAAAAATGTGGCTGGAGCGTCGGGCAAACGGGACTGAAGATCGCGGCGAGTGCAGTGCTGGCAAATGCAATGCGAGCGAGTGGAGTGCTTCAGTACCCGGGATAAGCCCACGCGACGGTTCACCGTCGTTCGATTCGACGAGCGAGAGGTAGAGGTTGATGAAGACAATATCTTCCATGTCGGAACGTCTCGATATGTCGGCCGAGCAGGCCCTCGAGAAG
>JBGTJY010000619.1:0-4016 GCA_041744855.1 Candidatus Hydrogenedentales bacterium | reverse complement strand
GGAATTCGCCGGATGCGCCGCGAGCTGCGCCAGTGCCTCGTCTCGCGGCACGATGTGACCCTCCGGGACGCGCGGACGCCTGTACGCCGTCATGGCGCGGCGCGCGAAGAATGCCGCGTAGTCCGCAAGACTTCCCGATCGCTCGGCGCTGCCGGGCGGATTTCTGAATCGAGCTGGCAAACTATAAGACCCCGCAGGAAAGTCGAGCGCGTCGGCCACCGGTAGGAGGCTCGCACACCCCGCGCATTATAGCGATGGACGCATCAAGTTGCGGGGCAAGGAGCGGCGTTGTTAGACTTCGCGCGGCGTTGTTAACATTTGGCGACTGGCCGATGGACTTTCCGCCGGTGCGGGCCGGCTTTTAGGAGATGAACACAATGGCGTTTGTGGTAACCGAACCGTGCATCAAGTGTAAGTATACGGACTGCGTGAGCGTGTGCCCCGTGGCGTGCTTCAAAGAAGGCGCGAACATGCTCGTAATCGATCCGGAAGAGTGCATCGATTGTGGCGTGTGCGTCGATGAATGCCCCGTCACGGCGATTTTCCCGGAGGAAGAAGTCCCGGAAAAATGGCATGACTACATCGAATTGAATGCAAAGTTTTCGTCTGATTGGCCGACGATTGAAGAAAGCCGTCCCCCGCTCGATTCCGCGGAAGAATTCAAGACCGTGGAGAGCAAACGGGCGATGCTCGATCCGACGCCCGCGGCCTAACGCCGCGCGCAAGCTTCTACATGTCATCGGCCGGTCCATCGCGCGAGGCGATGGACCGGTCGATTCTTTTGCAGGCGCAAGTGAAGCCGCCGAAAGAACAGCACATATGAAAAAAATTCTGATTCTCGGCACGGGTTGCTCGAAATGCAGACGTCTGGCCGAGATGGCTGAGTTCGCCGCGAAAGACCTCAAGCTCGATTTCGATATCGAGAAGGTCTCGGATATGAATCGTATCCTCAGTTTCGATGTGGTGAGCACGCCCGCCCTCGTGGTCGATGGCGAAGTGAAAGTCGCCGGACGCGTTCCGTCGGTGAACGAGATCAAGGCAATGATCGGCTGATCCCCGGTATGCCGTCACGCACAAAAAATATTGCACGCCTCGCGCTCCTGCTCGTCGTGGTCGGCAGTTTGGCCTATCTCGTGTTCACGGAAATCGCAGCACGAGGCGAAACGGATCCCGCGGCGCACGAAGCGGCCGCCGCGAATGCCGACCTCATCGTGTACTACCTTTCCGAAGGCAAAGATTGCACCACCTGCGAGAACATTGAAGCCTACACGCGCGAGACTCTCGAAACCCATTTCGCGGATCGGCTTAAGTCCGGCCAAATCGCGTGGCTCACCATCGACATGGACAAGCCCCACAACAAGCATTACGTTACGGAATTCCATCTCTTCACGAAATCCGTGGTGCTCGCGAAACAGGAAAACGGCGCACGCACAGAGTGGAAGAATCTCACCGAAATCTGGGAACACGTCTACGATAAGGCGGACTTTATCGAGTACATGCGCGCGAATATTCAAGCATTCCTGGACGCCCCCGCATGAGCGATCTGGCGCTGGCCGCCGGCGCCGCATTTTGGTTCGGCATTCTCACGTCGATTAGCCCATGCCTCATGGCGACCAACGTGACCGCGATCTCGTTCATCGCACGGCGCGTCGACAGGCCGCGATACGTCCTGTTGTCCGGCGCGTGCTATACGATCGGCCAGTCGATCGCCTTCGTGCTGTTGGCCATGTTACTCGTCACGAGCCTGCTCTCGATCCCCCTCGTGGCCCATTGGCTGCAAAAATATATGTTCCGCCTGCTGGGCCCCATCCTCATCGTGTGCGCGATGTTTCTGTTTCAAATGTTCGACTTCCAAATTCCAAGCGGCAAGCTGAAGGACTGGGTACAACGCCGCGCGGGCAAGAATTCTGCGACGTTGGGCGGATTCTGGGCCGCTGCGCTCCTCGGCGTCATCTTCGCAATGTCGTTCTGCCCAACCACCGCGGCGCTGTTCTTCGGCAGCCTGATACCGCTGGCGACCACGCACGCGTCGCCGGTTTTCTTGCCGCTGGTCTACGCGCTCGGCGTCGCACTGCCGGTGATCGCGTTCAGCGTTGTCATCGCGCTCGCCGCCAATCGCATCGGCGCGATCTTCGATCAGGTCCGCAAATTCGAGAGCGTTGGCCGCAACGCGACCGGCGCGGTCTTTCTCCTCGTCGGACTCTACTTCACGATCGCCTACACGCTGGAACTATTTTGAGGAAACCGTCATTGCGAGGCCGCGCGGCTTAGAGCCATACCAACCAAACCCCGCGCGCGGCCGTGGCAATCTCGAATCTAGGCCGAAACCTCTTCTAGGCCAGTTATTACTTGAGTCCCAACGATTCGATCACGAGACGCCCGAGCGCATCGTTGTCCATCGTTCCCTTCACGGCCTCCGCGCCCGGTCCCATCGCCCAAGCCATCACATCGACGCCGGTGTGCGCCGCCGATCCCGCCGGGTACAACGAGGGCTGCCGGTAATCCGTGGCGTCCCGCGCAACGCCTTCCATCTTCGTGCGGTCCGCCCCGGGACCCGATGAGAACGAAATGATGTCGGTAACGCTCCCTATCGCGGGCTTCGTAATCAACTCTTGCCCGCCGATTTCAATCGGCCCATAGCCATTGATCGCGAGCCCGCCGGTCTCGTGGTCCGCCGTCACGACGATCAACGTGTCGTTTGCCGCTTTCGTGGCTTCCACGCCCGCGCGGATCGCTTCGTCGAAGGCGACCATATCCGTCACGGCAAGATACGCCCGGTTGTCGTGGCACGCGTGGTCGATGCGCCCGCCCTCGACCATTAGAAAGTATCCGTTTGGATTCTTGCTCAGGATGCTGATCGCGAGTGACGCCATCTCGGCGAGCGACGGTTCGCCCCACGTGTCGCCCGGGCGCTCCGCGTCATAATTCATCATGCCCGGGTTGAAGAGGCCAAGTACTTTCTGGTCCGCGCCCGCGTTGCGAACTTCGTCGAATTCGCTTTGACGCATGATGACTTTGTAGCCCTTCGCCTTCGCTTCGGCGATCAAATCGCGATCGTCGCGGCGCCTGCTCTCGCCGCCCGACTCAGGATCGGTCGCCGATTGTGGAATGAAAAACTGACGTCCCCCGCCCAGCACGACATCGACCTGGCCGTATTCAATCAACTGCGTGGCAAGCGCCGACTCGTCGACGCGCGAGTCCGCGTGACCGAAGAAACACGCCGGCGTCGCATGCGTGAGCGTAGTAGTCGTCACAATTCCAACGGATTTGCCCGCCTTCTTCGCCAGCTCGAGTGCCGATGGTACATGGGTGCCGTCGGGAGCCGTCCCGACACGCCCGTTGGAAGTCTTCACGCCCGCCGCGAGTGCAGTGCCGGCCGCCGCCGAATCCGCCACGAGCTGGTTCGTCGCGTACGTACGAATGATCGCGATGTGCTCGAACGTATCCAGCGTCAGCGCCCCGTCACGCGCGTTCCCCTTGTAGATGCGGCCCGCGGTGACCTGGGCGATGCCCATGCCGTCCCCGATGTACAGGATCGCGTTCTTGGGCGCAGCCAGCGCCGGAATCGTTAAGCTCAACGAAACCAGTAGAATCAAAATCGATTTGAATGCGTAAACTCTCATGTTGGAGAAACTTCCTTTCTTGGCCCCGAGTTGAATGCCGCGCAGCCCGCGCGACAATCCGGAAAGCGTGCAGAAATTCGGACCCATCGCGCAACCACACCAAGCGGCCAGAATGGCTGCATGACAAAATCCTGCACGATTTTTATTTGTAGTGCAGGCTTCCAGCCTGCTTCGGTTACTCGTTGTGCAGGCTTCCAGCCTGCGTCGTTACTTGTAGTGCAGGCTTCCGGCCTGCCTTGGGTTTTGAGTTTCGTCACCAAGCTATGCTAGCTTACATTCCCGTTGGGGAACGGGGCTTTCCCACCTGAAGATTGCACTCCTCGCACGATTGTTTGCGGCGTAGTATGCTTAAGGCATTGATATACAATGACTTCGGGTGATCGAAATGGCATA
>JBGTJY010000618.1:0-2467 GCA_041744855.1 Candidatus Hydrogenedentales bacterium | reverse complement strand
TGGGACTTATGGGAAGGATGGGACTTATGAGGGCGGGGGGGTGTTGGCTGATAGGCGGAGAACTAGGCTTTGGGTAGGGGAACGGGGTACATCCCCCTAAATCCCCCTTCGAAGGGGGACTTTTATCGCTAGGACTTCCGGCTAAATTCCGCTGCGACGGGGGACTTTCTAATCTACTTGGGTTGGGGTGGTTGGTAGAGGGCGGCGGCGTAGGATTGAGGCTACTTGTTTGCGTTCGCCTGTTTCGGCTACGTCTAGGGCGGTGCGGCCGTCTCGGTTCCAGGCTGCGGTGTCGGCTCCGCGATCGAGTAGGAGGGTGACTACTTCGGCGTGGCCTTTTTCGGCGGCGAGGTGGAGCGGGGTGTCGCCGTTGGTGTTGTGTTCGTCGATGTTGCAGCCGGCGTCGAGGAGGGCGGCGACGATTTCTTTTGAGCCGGTGCGGGCTGCGCGGAGGAGGGGGCCTTCGCGGCCTTCTTCGTTCGCGATGCTGACGCCGCGGGCTAGGAGGAGCTTGACCATGTCGACGTTTACCTGGTCGACGGCGTAGGCGAGCGCGGATTCGTTGAGCGATACCCATCGGTTCGGGTCGGCGCCGTGTTCGAGGAGGAGTTCGGCGACTTGAATCGCGTTGGACTCGACAGCGACCTGGAACGCGGTGCGGCCTTCGGGGTCGAGGTCGTCGATTGCGTCGGCGCCGGATTCGACTACGCTCTTGGCGGCGTCGATGTGGCCGAAACGGGCTGCGTCGTGGAGCGAGTAGGCTGGCTGGCCGGAAAGATCGGTTAGCGAGTAGTCGGCGCCGTTTTCCACGATGGTCTCGATCAATTGATTCAGGAACGGCTGGAGCTTCAAGGGGTCTTGGGTTTTCGCGCGGGCTTCGCGCAGCCAGTGGAGCGGGGTTTGGCCGAGGTCGTCGCTGACGTTTGGGTTCGCGCCTTGGACGAGCAGGGACTGAAGCAGGTTTGCCTGGGAGAATTCGCCTTCGGCTACGTCGGCGAAATCGCGGTGCATTTTGTCGAGGATATTGAGGACGGTGACTTGGAGGAGGGTGCGGTCATCGTTGTCGCGGGTTTCGAGGTGCGCGCCGTATTCGATTAGGACCGCGACGGCTTCGGCGTTGCCGGCTTCGCCTGCGGCGAGGAGCGGTGTGACGCCTTGGTTGTCTTGCGCGTTCACGTCGAGGTCTTGATCGAGGAGGCTTTTGAGGATGGCGAGGTTTTTGCGGCCGACGGCGTAGTGCAGGAGCGTGCGGCCGGCGTTGTCGCGGGCGGTTAGTTGCGCGCCGCGATCGATGAGCATTTCGGCGATGTAGGTGTTGCCGCGCGCGGCTGCGTAGTGCAGCGGGGTCAGGCCTTGGGTGTCTTTTCCGTTGACGTCGAGTCCCCATTCGGTGAGGGTGACGACGGCATCGGCGACGCCGAAATCCGACGCGGCGTGGAGGTAGGATCCGCCGCGGCCATCTTGGAATCCGCGGGGTGCGCCGTGCGAGAGGTGGGCGACGGCTTTGCCGCCGTTCTTCTCGCGGAGCTCCGCGTAGACGAGCATGCCGAGCATGGAGTCGAATTGATCGCGGTGCTCGTGGTACTCGGCGGCGCGGGATTTTGCGAAGGTGCGTCCGGCGCTGAAATTGACGGCGAGTAGTCCGGCGAGGATTGCTAGGCTCATGAGGTCGGCGCGTCGGCGGAAATCGGGCCACTCGATTGCGCGCAGATAGATAATCGCGACGCCCCCGCCGCCGACTAGGCCGAGCACGAGGGCAATCCAGAAGCACCACGCCGCGCCGCCTTCGAGGCGGCTCATGGTGTAGCTGAGCATGCCGCCGGGCGCGGCGGCCGCGGTGGCTTCCGCTGCCTTGGGCCAAAGTTCGCCGGCGGCCATCAGGTCGACGGAGAGTTTTTTGAAGGTGTCGGTCTGGGTGGAGAGGTAGCGGACGGCTTCGAGTTCGCTTTCGACCATGGCGCGATACATACGGGGCGAGGCGTAGGGGAGGAGCACAGTTAGCGACACTACGGTTATTCCAGCCCAGATGTAGTTTGACAGATATATCTGTGTACTGCGTCTATCTTGTTCCCTGCGTTTTTCGGCGCGCTCGCGGATGGCGCTTTCGGTGACGCCGGGTAGCATGCGGGCGCGGCTGCCGCGATAGGTCTTGGCGGCGGACAGTTCGCGCTCGATGCAGTTCGGGCAGGGCTGATCTTCTGGATGCTTCTGGCGATCAAGTACCTGACCGCAGTCGGCGCATTTGTAGTAGGCGCTCGAAACCATAGGTGTACCTGCGCGGATTTCCCCCCCGGTATTGCCTTGATGTAATGCCCCGAATGGATTGTACCTTTGATTGACGGAATTGGCGAGTTTGGATTGTTTTAGTATTTTTCAAAGTGTCCACAGATTACACAGATGGGCACAGATTTTGTTTTTTGGCGGACGAACATGGACGGGCACGGACGGACACGGACAGACACGGACA
>JBGTJY010000617.1:0-1702 GCA_041744855.1 Candidatus Hydrogenedentales bacterium | reverse complement strand
CCCCTGGCCAGTCGGGCCGCGACGGGGATGCCGACGCCACTCAACTTCGAGGGGTGGTCTTGGAGGGGAAACATTTCGGAGATCGGCAGGGAATCGTGGTTGCGAGCGTCTACGTCTCCCGACACGCTTCAGAATTTGGAGGTTCGTGTCAGGACGACGTTGGACCCGCGTTCCCCCTGAGTGCGGAGTCTATTGTCGACTGGTCAGCGGAGGATGTCGTCGTTCGATTCGTACCGCGCGACATCGACACGATCGCGTCACACGTGCAGCAGGCGACCGCATCGACCGAATCAGACTGCAGGCCAGATCCGCCCCGGATCAGATTTCGAGTCCTGACCGCTGATCATCGCCGCACGCGATGGTCGTAGATCCCTTGACCGAGGGCGCCTTCGCCCTTCGCCCCCGTTTCGGCGTGGACGGGGAGCGCCATCGAAGGCGATGCGAGAGAAGCTGGCGGGCGGATTTGAACCGTCGACCTGCTGATTACGAATCTGATACCCGCCGTTTCGCTCGATTTCGCCCATTTTCGATCGATATGGCCCGAGTCCCTGTGACACAAGCATTAAACGCCTAGAGACGATGGTAGCAGCGCGATGCCATGCGCTGCGAGTCGCTCCCGGTTGCTTACCCTTTGCTTACCCGCTAACCCGCTGATTCGAGCGTGCGGAGAAGGGAAGGCAATGCCAGATACGTCAAAGCGGGTTCACCTGACGAAACGCGCTGTCGATGCCGCGGCGCCCGCGGTTGCGGACGTCCTGCTGTGGGATGACGAGGTGCCAGGCTTCGGCCTGCGCGTGAAGCCGAACGGGCTCAAGTCCTACGTCCTGCAGTACCGGAACGCCGTGGGGCGCAGCCGGCGCCTCACGGTGGGCAAGCATGGCGTCCTGACCGCCGAGGGGGCGCGCAATGAAGCCCGACGCCACCGGGCGCGTGTCGCCGAGGGGTTCGATCCGGCGACAGAGCGAGAGCAGGCACGCCACGCTGAGACGTTCGAGGCGTTCGCCAAGCGCTACCTGAGCCATCACGCCGAGCTGCACAAGAAACCCGCGTCAGTGCGAAACGATCGCCTCCTGCTCCGACTTCACATCGAGCCGGCGCTCAAGGGCCGCAAAGTCGCCGAGATCGGGCGCGAGGACGTCACGCGGCTCCACCAGTCGCTAAAGGCGCATCCGTACGCGGCAAACCGAACCGTGGCGCTGCTGTCGAAGATGATGAATCTCGCTGAAAAATGGGGCGTTCGCCCGGATGGAACCAATCCGTGCCGCCACGTCGAGAAGTTCAAAGAGAAACGGCGGCAGAGGTTCCTTTCGTCCTCCGAGCTGCTCGCCCTCGGCAAGGTGTTGACGAAGGTCGACAACGAGAACGTCGAGCATCCTTCCGTCGTGCCGGCTATTCGTCTGCTGTTATTCACGGGCGCCCGTCGCGGTGAGGTGCTCGGGCTCCAGTGGGAGCATGTCGACTGGGAGAACCGCTGCCTGAACCTTGCCGAGTCAAAGACCGGGGCGAAGACCATTCATCTGAGCCCTCCGGCGCTGGAGGTGCTCGAAGCGATGCGCCGTCAGCGCAAGAAGGAATCGGTTTGGGTGCTCCCAGGCCGCACCAAAGGCGGCGCCCTCGTCGGGCTGCCGCACGCCTGGCAGCGCATCCGCAAGCGCGCCAAGCTGGGCGATCTGCGCCTGCACGACCTCAGACATTCGTACGC
>JBGTJY010000616.1:0-4568 GCA_041744855.1 Candidatus Hydrogenedentales bacterium | reverse complement strand
CCGCTGTTTGTAGCGCTGCTTTTAAAGCGGCGCGTTTCACCGATGTTGACGAGAATTTACAACGCGCCGCTTGAAAAGCAGCGCTACAAATAAACGCCTTCGCGACCTGCTTGATCGTAGGCCGCGATCGCAGCGACCAGTCCCGCAGTCGTATTCGCCGACGGCACGATGCGAACATCCAGATCCGCTTCGGCCGCGGCATTCGCCGTGACGGCGCCGATCGCCGCGTAGGTCGTCGTATCGCGCAAGGCGGCGAGCCGCTCCGCGCCGAGGATCCGCGCGAAATTCCGCGGCGCAGCGGTCCCCATGAACGTCACGTAGTGCGGCGCGAACGCGACAACCTCGTCCGCCTCTTCGGCCGCCGCCTCCGGAATCGCGGCATGGAATGCGTCGAGTTCCGTCACTTGTGCGCCCTCGCTCCTTAGCGCGACCGCCAATGTCGCGCGCGCGATATCTGCACGCGGCAACAGCACGCGCGCGCGGTGCAAATCTCCCGCCGCGCGAACGAACTGCTCCAACACAAACTCCGTATCGTGCCGCTCAATCAGCGCGTCCGGTTGGAGCGCGTAATCGGCGAGCGCCTTTTGGGCCTTCTCTCCCACTGCGCACAGTTTGACGCCGTGCAGCGCCCGCGCGTCGCTATTTCGCGCGCGCAAATGTTCGAGCAACGTGTTTACGGCGTTCGGGCTCGACAATACAATCCAATCGAAATCGGTTAGGTCCATGTCGACTATCGGGGGCGATTCAAACTGAACTGTCGTGAATTCCATTACTTCCGCGCCGGATTCGTGCAACAATCGCAACAACTCCGACGCGCCTTCCTTCGTGCGGGTCACCACTACGCGGCGCCCGCTCAGGGGCCGAGTTTCGGTCCACTGCAGACCTTCGCGAACGCGCACCACCTCGCCCGCGACGATCACCGCCGGCGTCGCGATTGGCGCATCGCCGATCGCAGTTTCGGCGTCACCCAACGTCGTCACAATCGTGGACTGCTCCGGTTGACTCGCCCGCGAAATCACCGCCATCGGCGCTTCGCCGTTCCAACCCGCATCCATCAATTTGCGCGCGATTTCGGCGACTTGCCGCGAGCCCATGAACACGACGATCGTTCCGCCCGGTTCGATTCCGCCGAGCGTCCAATCGTCGATATCGTGCGCCGACAGGAACGTAACGCGGCTCGACACGTTTCGATGGGTCAGCGGAATTCCCGCGAACGCCGGCGCCGCGTTGCCCGCCGACACACCTGGCACGATTTCGAACGCGACGTTGGCCGCCGCCAGCGCAAGCATTTCTTCGCCGCCGCGCCCAAACACGAACGGGTCGCCGCCCTTCAAGCGCACGACACACAACCCGCGCCGCGCGTTGTCGATCAGGAAGCGGTTGATGTCCGACTGGTCGAGCGTGTGCTTCCGGTCGCGCTTCCCGACGAACACATGCTCCGCGTGCGCCGCATGACCTAGCAACGATTCGTCGACGAGGCTGTCGTAGACCACCAAGTCCGCGCGTTCGAGCAGCTCGCGGCCACGCACGGTGATCAGTCCCGGATCGCCCGGCCCCGCCCCAACGAGATACACCTTCCCCGATCCGCTCGGCTTGTGTTCGTGCGGCCTGTGTTCGCGAGTCACTGGCCGATTCAGCCCTCGCGGGCAGCCCCCTCGGCGTGGCGATCGATCTGATGTTTCTTGAGCCGATACTGCAGCGTCTTGTACGAAAGGCCCAACAATTCCGCCGCCTCTTTGATGCGGCCCCCCGATCGCTCGAGCGCTTGACGGATCAGCTCCTGCTCCAAATCCTCCAACACGAGTCCGCCTTGCGGCAACGAGAAATCGCCCGGCTCGATGCTCGGTTCGCGCAATTTCGCGGGCAGGCGATCGACTTTGATGATCGTCTCATCCGTCAAAATAAAAAGTTGCTCGAGCGTATGCTCGAGTTCGCGCACGTTGCCCGGCCACCGATACCGCCGCATCGCCTGCAACACGTCCGCGCTGATTTCCGGCGCCGGTTTGCCGAGCTTCTCCGATAGTTTCCGCCGAAAATGGTCGATGAGCAGCGGCATGTCTTCGATTCGTTCGCGCAATGGCGGCAGTGCGACGTTTAGCACGTCCAGCCGGTAATACAAGTCCTGCCGGAATTCGCCGCGCGCGACGCGATCCGCGAGACTGCGATTCGTCGCGGCGATCACGCGCACATCGACGCTGCGCGGTTTCGATCCGCCCACGCGCTCGATTATGCCGTCCTGCAACACGCGCAAGAGCTTCGCCTGGCTTTCGAGGCGCATGTCGCCGACCTCGTCGAGGAACAACGTGCCGCCGTTTGCGGTCTCGAATTTGCCGGCCCGCGCCGTGTCCGCCCCCGTGAAGGCGCCCTTCTCGTGGCCGAAGAGTTCGCTCTCGACGAGCGTCTCCGGTATCGCCGCGCAATTCACGACCACAAACGGCGCATCTTTGCGAGGTCCGGAAAAATGGATATGGCGCGCCACGAGCTCTTTGCCCGTGCCCGACTCGCCGGTAATCAGCACCGTCGTGTTGAGCGGCACAGCGCGTCGAATCACATCGAACACCGCCTGCATCGCGGCGCATTCGCCGATGATGTTGCCGAGCGAACTCCGCTCCGCCACCAATGCGCGCAGTCGGCTGTTCTGCCGGCGCAGGTCCGTTTTTTCCAGCGCGCGCTGCACGACAACGAGCAGTTCGCCCTTGTCGAAAGGCTTCTGCAAATAGTCAATCGCGCCTTCCTTCATCGCGGTCACGGCCGTTTCCACCGTCGCGTGCGCCGTCATCACAACGACTTCGGTATCTCCGCGCACGCGTTTCGCCCGCCGCAATAATTCGAGCCCGTCCATCCCGGGCATACGCATGTCCGTGATCAACAAATCGACGTGATCTTTGGAGAGTTGCTCCAACGCCTCCGTGCCCGACGCCGCCGATTCAACCGCATAGCCCGCGCGCAGCAGGATGTCGGTGATGACGTCGCGTTGGACCTGATCGTCCTCGGCGACGAGGATGCATGGTTTTGGCGTGGACGGCATGCTCAGCGCAACCTGCGGAAGAACTCGCGAATATCGTTGATGAGTAATTCCGGCTCTTCGAGCGCCGCGAAATGTCCGCCGCGCGGCATATCGGTCCAGCGCACTATGTTGTAGTGCGGTTCTACCCACGAGCGCGGCAACAGCGCCAGTTCCTTGGGAAACAACGCGAATGCGGTCGGCGCCTCCACGCGCGAATCGGCCACGCCGAAAAGCCGCGCGCGGTGGGTCTCGCAGTACAACCGCGTGGACGACGCGATCGATCCGGTCGTCCAATAAATCATGATGTTCGTCAGCAGGTCATCTTTCGAGAATCGCCGCTCGACGTCGCCTTCGCAATCGCTCCAGCGATGAAACTTTTCCACGATCCACGCGGCGAGACCCGCGGGCGAGTCGGTCAGTCCATAACCCAAGGTCTGCGGCTTCGTGCCTTGAATGCGTTGATAGCCCGTCTCGTGATCGCGAAACGTCCGCGCGCGTTCCAGCCGCGCCACTTCCTCGATCGTCAAGTCCTTCGCCGGGTCCGCGCCTTCCGGACGTTTGCCGAGCGTCATGTTGAGGTGCACGCCGCACACGTTCTCTGGCCGGTGCACCGCGTTCCACGAGGACGCGACCGCGCCCCAGTCGCCGCCTTGCACGCCGTAGCGCGTGTACCCAAGCGCCGCCATCAACTCGCCATTCACGCGTCCGACTTCCTTGATACTGAAGCCCGGCTTGCGCGGGGCCTCGGACCAACCGTAACCCGGAATCGATGGACACACCACCTGAAACGCGTCCGAGGGATCACCGCCGTGCGCCGCGGGATCGGTTAGTGGTCCGAGTATTTTGTGAAACTCGTATACCGAGCCTGGCCAACCGTGCGTGATCAACAGCGGAAGCGCGTTCTTATTTGCCGATCGTTGATGAACGAAATGCATGTGGCGCCCATCGATCTGCGCACGAAAATGCGGCCACCGGTTCAATGCCGCTTCGTGTTTTCGCCAATCATATTCGTCGCGCCAGTACGCGCAAAGCGATTTCAGATAGGCGAGATTGGTGCCGTAGTCCCAGCCCGAGTCGTCAAGCTCATCGGGAAAACTGGTTCGGCTCAGGCGCGATCGCAGGTCGGCAAGGTCTTCATCGGAGACGCAAATCGCGAACGGTTCAGCGGAATTCGGCATGTTCACCTCGGCAATCGTTCAGACTAGCTCCGAAGCGGGCTCGGCTTCAAAGCGCGCGGGGAGGGGAACCGTGATCAGCACCTGACAGCCCTGCCCTTCCGAACTGGTCACCGTGATGGTGCCGCCGTGTTCCTCGATGATCCCGCGCGTGATGGAAAGCCCGAGTCCCGTGCCGGTCTTCTTCGTCGTGAAGTACGGATCGAAGATGTGCTCGAGCGTTTCGCGCGACATACCCGGGCCGTCATCGCGGACTTCGACCTCGCAATGCTGGTCCGTCATGCGCGAAAAAAGGCGCACGCGACCGCCGGGGGGGCAGGCCTCGAGCGCATTGATCAGCACATTAATGATCGCGCGCGTCCAGTGTTTCTCGTCGATCATCAATT
>JBGTJY010000615.1:0-4280 GCA_041744855.1 Candidatus Hydrogenedentales bacterium | reverse complement strand
CATTGGACTGATTCTCACAACCACCATGAACGCAGCAGCCGACGACCCCATCGTAATCGCCCACCGCGGCGCGAGCGGCTACCTCCCCGAGCACACGCTCGAAGCCTATGCCGCCGCCTACGCGATGGGCGCCGACTACATCGAGCCGGACCTCGTCCTCACGCGCGATCGCGTGCTCATCTGTCTGCACGACATCCATCTCGAAGCGACCACCGATGTCGAACAGAAATTCCCCGATCGCAAGCGCGACGACGGCCAGTGGTACCCGGCCGATTTCACGCTCGACGAAGTCCGCACGCTCCACGCCCACGAACGCATGGAAGGCCGCTTCCCCGTTGGCCGCTCGCGATTCCAAGTGCCGACGTTCGACGAAATGATCGAGCTGATCCAAGGCCTCAATGAATCGACAGGCCGCAACGTCGGCATCTACCCGGAATTGAAAGCGCCAGCGTGGCACGCGAAGGCAGGCCTGCCGATCGAACAAGCCGTCCTCGACACGCTCGCCCGCTACGGCTACACCGGCCCCGACGCGAAAGTCTTCGTACAGTGTTTCGAAGACGAACCCCTGCGCCGCATGCGAACGGAACTGGGCTCGACCCTGCCGCAAATTTTCCTCATCGGCGGCCGCGGCCAGGCCAACGCGTATCTCACGCGCGAGGGCCTCAAGGATGTCGCGACCTTCGCGAACGGCATCGGCCCATCCAAAGAACTCATCGCCGCCAACCCAGAGATCGTGAAATGGGCCCACGAACTCGGCCTGAAAGTCCACCCCTACACCCTGCGCGCCGACGCCCTCGGATCGGGGATCGTCACGTTCGACGACGAGTTGAAACGCTTCTACGCAGACTACGGCGTCGACGGCCTCTTCACGGATTTCCCCGACCTTGCCCGACGCTGGCTCGGCAAAAACCTCAGCGATCCTCAGCGCCCTGCACGGTAAATCTCTGGCGCGGTAAATTAATCCGCGTGCAACGTCTCCGGCCCAGCCGTGCCCGCGTGCCGTTCGTAATGCCCCTTGCCGCTGCGCACGTATTTCGTGAACCCCTTCGCCTCGAGATTCTTGTCCGAAAGGCCCGCTTTGACGTGGCGCTCGTGTCCGCTGCCCGCGATGTGCACCGGCTGATACACGCGGCGCACGCGCTCGCCCGTTTCCGGGTGACGCTCCAGCGGCGCTTCGCTCATCGCGCGGACGACTTCAAACGTCTCGCCCTCGCTGCCGTCGTCGTGAATAATTTGGTAGGTGTAAATCGGCAAAGAAAGACCCAGGTTTCCGTCATTCCTGCGCAGGCAGGAATCTCCACACTTAGCCCGCGCGCTGGATCGGAATGAGAGATTCCTGCCTGCGCAGGAATGACCGTGAGGTCAGTTTTTCTTATTCCAATGACTGGCGCAACCGGTCGGACATTCAGAATGACGTGTCTCTTAAAACATTCTACCGCAAACTCACTCGTAACGCAGCGCCTCGACCGGATCGACCGCCGACGCCTTCCACGCGGGATACACTCCGAAAAACACGCCGACCCCGACGCTGAACAGAAACGATGTCGCGACGGCCCACGCGGAAATCCCCATGGGAAACTCCGGATACAAGACGCCCGCGACAACCATCGCCACCCACCCCAACAATATCCCCGCCACGCCGCCGAACATGCTCAACGCCGCGGATTCCACCAGGAACTGCAGGCCGATATCGCTGCGCCGCGCGCCGACCGATTTGCGGATGCCCACTTCCTTCGTCCGCTCGCGCACCGTCACCAGCATGATGTTCATAATCCCGATGCCGCCCACGAGCAACGCGATCGACGCGATGCCCACGAGCATCATCCGCAACGCAAAAAACACGCGCCCCACCGTCTGTAAGATTTGGTTCTGTTCCGTGATCGTGAAATCTTCCACGCTGTCATGCGCCGCGGTCAAAATGCTGCGCACATGCTCGCGCGTGTACGGCACCGCGTCTTTCGATACGGTCGCGATCACGATCTCGAACAGCTCGTCCTCGCCGCCGTGAAACATCTGTTGCCCGCTCGGCAGCGGAATGAACACCAAATCATCGAGGTTCAGCCCGAGCGAGGTCCCCTTCGGCTCCATCACGCCGACGACGGTATGTTTCACGCGGTTGATCGTCACGCGCTGATTCAACGGCGGCTCGTTTCCAAACAACGCCTCGGTCACGTCCGTACCGAGCACACACACGCGGCTGTTGCGCTCGACATCGCGCTGCTGAATAAACCGGCCAATCTGCGGAAAGCCCTGGCGCACCGGCGAAAAGTCCGGCGTGACGCCCAGTATCGTCGTGTCCCGCCGACGATCGCCGAATTGCACCGAGCCCGCGCCCAGCACATACGGCGCGACGCCGCGCACCCCGCGCAGGCGCTGCTTCAATTTCTGCGCGTCCTGATACGTCAGCTTGTTCATGCTGCCGATGGTCATCGGCACGAGCCCGACCGTCTCCTGCTTGCCGGGATTGACCAGCATGATGTTGCTGCCCAGCGCCGAGAATTCATCCTCGATGAACGCCTGCGCCCCCTCGCCGAACGCGATCAGCAACAACACGGACATCACGCCAATCACGACGCCCAGCGTCGTCAACACAGCGCGCGCCTTGTTCGCGTCGAGCGATTGCAATGCGCTCCGTATCGTCTCGAGAAAACTCATCGGGCGAAGTCGCGTCAGCCGCCGAAGCGGCGTCAGCCGCCGTTGTCCTCTTCTTCCGTGACGCGCACCGCCACGCCGTCCTCAAGCGCATCGAGTGAAACCGACGTGATCAACAAGTCACCCTCGGCAAGCCCGCCGACGATTTCGCGGCGCTCCCAGTTGCCGACGCCCGGCGTCACTTCCCGTTGCACCGCCGTTCCATCCTCCACGACATACGCCAGCGCCTCGCGAATGATCGCGTCCGAGGGTGCGTAGATCACGTCGTCCTTTTCTTGCACGATGATCGTCACGTCCGCCGACATCCCGGCCATGAACTTTTCCGTTTCGCCGGTAACGCGAATCTTCACATTCAACGTCCGGCTCAAATCGGAATTCGTCGTGACGACGGGCGCGATGTAAATCACCTCGCCCTCGAAATCCGTATCGCGATACGCGTCGAGATTGATCCGCGCGCGCTGGCCAAGCTGGATTTCCGCCGCGTTCGCCTCGTCGAATGGTGCCTCGACCAATATCTCGTCCGTCCGCACCAATTGCACGAGCGGCATTCCAATCATCACGGATTCGCCGACATCCACATACAAATCCGCAACAATACCGTCGAACGGCGCGCGAATCGTCGCCTTGTCGCGCGTGGCCTCGGCGACTGCCAGCGCGGCCGCAAGCTGCGCGACGTTCGACTCCGCCGTTAAAATTTCCTGTTCGCGCACGAGGTTCTCGCGCTGGCTCGCCTCGGCGGCTGCCAATTCCTGCTCTGCGATGCGGTTTTGCAGCGAATACTTGTCTAACTCGCTCTGGGATACTGCGTCGCCGAGTTTGCGAATGCGCTCGAAATCCTGTGCCGCCGATTTGGCGCGCTCGGTCGCGACGCTCACGCTCGTACGCGCGATGTCCTGATAAATTTCCGCAGCGATTTTCGCCTTCTCGAGTTGCGATTGCCCCGCGGCCAAATTCGCCTCCGCGAGCCGCACGTGCGCGTCGAGCTCGGTCTGTTCAAGCAAAATCAGCGGGCTACCCGCCGTCACGCGCGCGCCTTCCTGCGCCGGCGTTTCGGTCACGATGCCCGTCCAACCCGACGCGATCATCGAGTCGGTCACCGCCGAAACCGTTCCCGAGGAAATCGCCGCGACGGTCTGTTCGACATGACCCCGCTCGACGCGCACTGCGGACACCGCAAGCGGCGGCTCGTGCGTGAAGTAATACGCGCCCGCGCCGATCGCGACCGCGAGCGCTAAACCCCAACCAATGATTCGGAGTGCCATGCCTCGTCCTTACGTTGTAAAGCCTTGCGATTCGCTCCAACGTTCGTCCTTCACCAACTCACCGTCCCGGAAACTAAGGATACGCTGCGTGTGTTCCGCCACCTCGCGTTCATGCGTCACCATCACGATCGTGTGTCCATCGCGATGCAGCTCGCCGAAAATTTCCAGAATCGCCGTGCCACTCTTCGAATCCAGATTACCCGTCGGCTCGTCCGCAAAAATACTCCGCGGCTTATTCACGAGCGCGCGCGCAATCGCCACGCGCGGGCGTTGTCCGCCCGACAACTCGTTCGGCCGGTGATGCACGCGCTCGCCGAGGCCCACGGCGTGCAGCGCCTCTTCGGCCCGCCGCGCGCGTTCTCGACG
>JBGTJY010000614.1:0-2185 GCA_041744855.1 Candidatus Hydrogenedentales bacterium | reverse complement strand
CAGCTGTCGTGCGTGTTGCCTGCCAAAGGGTTGTGTAGCGGATTCTTTTACGAATCTCACGGCACGAAGAAAGAACGGAGGCTAGCTCGCGTTCCCTTCGCGGATTCCGTATGGCGATGGGTCAAGGCGTGGCCGGGTGTCATTGAGTTGGCTGACAAAGCGCGCGGCCGGATCGTCATTTTCATTACCGTCAACGGGATCGCAAAATCGGAATCGCGCGGGGGCGGTACGCCTCATTAGGCGACGTGTGCACGTGAGCGGGAATCAACGGACAATTCGACTTCTCACAGCGTTTCTTGCGCCGGCTTTGGTGATGTTTTCCGTGTTCGTCGCGTGGCCGGGGGTGCGGGCGCTGTTGTTGAGTTTGCAGAAATGGGATGGGCTCGGCGAGGCGGAGTGGGCTGGGCTGGCGAATTTTGAGCGGTTGTTGGGGGATGAACTTTTTTATGCGGCGCTTCGGCACAATTTAGTGTTGGCGTTCGCGGGGGGATCGATCACGCTGGTGTTGGCGCTTTTCTTTGCGTCGTTATTGCACCGGCGGATTCGGGGGGCGGGGCTGTTTCGCGTCGCGTTCTTTTTTCCGAACGTGATTGCGACGGTGGCGGTTGCGCTCGTTTGGTTGCTGTTGTATAGCGCGACGGATTTCGGGATGGTGAATGCGATTCTTGGCGTCGTGCAGCGGGGGCTTGGCGCGATCGGGGTGTCGTTCATGGAGGGCGCGCTGCCGTATGCGTTCACGGATTCGACGCACCTGATTTGGGCGTTGGTACCGATGGTGGTGTGGACGGCGACGGGCTTTTACATGGTGCTGTTTCTCGCGGCGATGGAGGGGATTCCGGAGGAGTTTTACGACGCCGCGAAGCTGGACGGGGCGTCGCCGGTGTCGCAATTTTGGCATGTAACGTTGCCGATGATCCGCGAGGTGCTGACGGTGGGCATCGTGTTCATGCTCATCAGCAGCATGAAGCTGTTCGATTCGGTGTGGGTGATGGAGAGCCAGTATCCGACGCCGGATTCGCACGTGCTCGCGACGTTGCTCTACCAGAAAGTTTTTTCGGAGTACAACGTCGGTTACGGCGCGGCGGTTGCCGTGATGTTGTTCGCGATCGTGTTCGTGGCGTCGTTGGTTACGCTGCGGATGTCGCGTCGAGAGGCGCTGGAATTCTGATGGGCGCGCGTCTGGCTTGGGCACTGACGTATTGCGTGCTGGGTGCGTGGCTGCTCGCCGTCCTGTTGCCGCTGCTGTGGATTGCGGTGAATTCCGTGCGCAGTTCGCAGGAGGTGTTCGAGAATCCGTTTGGGATTCCGTGGATTATCGCGGGGTCGCCTCATGAAGGGGAATACGGCGCGCGCGATCCGGTCGAGGCGGCGAAGGAGAACTTCACGAATGCGTGGGTTAAGTCGCACTTCAGCCAGTTTTTCGTGAACAGCGTGATCGTGACGGGGGCGTCGCTGCTGGGCGTATTGACGCTGGGCACGATGGCGGCGTATGCGTTGGCGCGGTTCCGGTTTCGCGGTAATCGATTTCTGTATCTGTTTTTTATCAGCGGGATGATGATTCCGGCGCAGTTGATTTTGGTGCCGCTATTTTTTCAATACTCGACGTTATCGCGCTGGGGCACAGCGCTGTTGCGTCCGTTGGGTTTCGAGTTTCAATTGCACAATTCGTTGAGCGGGCTGATCGCGATTTATATCGCGTTCAGTTTGCCGTTCACGATATTGGTGTTGACCGGATTCTTCCGCAGCTTGCCAGGGGCGTTGCGCGAAGCGGCGATCATGGACGGGTGCGGCGAGTTTGCGGCGTTCTGGCGCGTGATGTTGCCGCTCGCGCGGCCGGGGATCGTCACGGCGGCGATCTTTAATTTTCTCGGAATTTGGAATGAGTACCTGTTTGCGCTGGTGTTCGTGAATTCTACGGATAAGAAGACGTTGCCGCTGGGACTCGCGAGCGTGAGCATTCAGGCGCAGTACAAGACGGATTTCGGGTTGGTGTTCGCCGGGTTGGTGATTGTGCTAGTGCCGACGTTGTTCGTGTATCTCGTGTTGCAGCGGCAATTGACGCGGGGGATTACAGTGGGGGCGCTGAAGGGGTAGGGGGCTTGGGTGAGAGCGAGGTCCCCGCTTACTGCCTGCGGGGACAGAGCGGGTAGTCGCGGGAGTGAGGGGGAAGTATGGGAAGTATAAG
>JBGTJY010000613.1:0-3574 GCA_041744855.1 Candidatus Hydrogenedentales bacterium | reverse complement strand
TCGCGGGGTTGACCTGGACGTTGCTCGTGCCGTCGAACGTGAAATCATCCGGCGGCGCAACGTTCGCCACGCTGGACGACGGCTCCGTGCTCGCGTCGGGCGAGGCCGCGCCTGTCGACAGGTATACCGTGACCGTGTCGACCAATCTCACGGGCATCACGGGATTCCGCCTGGAAGTGTTGACGCACGACGGTCTGCCGAAGACTGGCCCAGGCCGCGCGCATCACGGCAACTTTATTTTGTCGGAATTTCAACTCACGTCAACAAGCGCTTCGGGCGAACCGCAATCTGAAGCAATCAAGTTTAGCGGCGCTTGGACGGATTTTTTCGAAGAAGGTTGGCCTATCGACGAAGCAATCGACGGCGACACGACGTCGGGATGGTCCATCAATGCGTGGCGAGGGTACAACGAGAATCGCAACGCGGTCTTCACGTCCTCAACCGACATCGGTTACGAAGTGGGCAGCACGCTGACGTTCACGTTCGATCATCAGTACGGCCGGTCGCACTCGATTGGGCGATTCCGGCTCTACGCCGCGACCGGCCCGCGCGAGTACTTGACGATCGATCGCGCGATCATCGATCTCCTGGCCATACCTGTCGCCGAACGGACGGAGGAGCAAGCAAACAAGCTCATCGAATACTCGGGCCAAAGCGATCCGGAAATGCGCGCGTTGCTTGCCGCGCTCGACGCCCACGAAAAGACGAAGCCCTCCCTCGATCGCACGCAGGCGCAGATCATCGTCGAGAATCCGGAACCGCCGCAAACGCACGTGCACATTCGCGGCAGCTTTTTGAACAAGGGCGAAGAAGTGCAGTCGCACGCTCCTGCGGTCCTGCCCGCGCTGGGAGAAGGCGGCGACCGGCTCGATCTCGCCGAATGGCTGATGCAACCCGATCATCCGCTCACCGGACGCGTCGCGGCGAATCGCATGTGGGAGCATCTGTTTGGCGCGGGCCTCGTGGAGACGAGCGAAGATTTTGGCACGCGCGGCGAATTGCCGTCGCATCCGGAACTGCTCGATTGGCTCGCCGCGGAATTTCCGGCGCGCGGCTGGAGCACGAAGGCGATGATCAAGCTGATCGTATCGTCGTCGACCTATCGGCAAACGTCGAAAGGCCGTCCGGAATATTTCGAATCCGATCCGCACAATCGCCTGCTTGCGCGGCAGAATCGATTCCGTGTCGAGTCGGAGATCATCCGCGATCTGTTTCTCGCCGCGAGCGGGCGGCTGAACCCCACAATCGGCGGGCCCAGCGTGCGGCCGTACTTGCCCGAGGGCGTCGCGGAGTTGGGCTACGCGAACACGATCAAGTGGCCGGAGAGCGAAGGCGACGCGAAATATCGCCGCGGGCTGTACATCCACTTTCAACGCACCGTGCCTTATCCCGGCTTGCTGACGTTCGATTGCCCCGATTCGAACGTAACGGCGATCCGCCGCGCGCGATCGAACACGCCGCTGCAGGCGTTAACGCTCCTCAACGATCCGGTGTTCTTCGAGTGCGCCCAAGCCATGGCGCGGCGTCTGTACGCGGACGAGCCCGGGGATTTCGATGCCCGCCTGCGGCGATTGTTCCGGCTGTGCCTATCGCGCGAACCGAAACCGGAAGAGCTTGCGAAGCTCGGGGCGATGTGGGAATCGGAGCACGAATTCATCAACACCAACGGCGACACAGCGTTGCGGATACTGGGCGACTACCTGCCGGAAGGCGCGCAACCGCAAGAGGCCGCGCCGTGGGTCACCGTCGCGCGGGCGGTGATGAACCTGGATGAGTTCATCACGCGGGAGTAGCAGTTCCAGCCACGAATGTCACGAATGCGCACGAATGTAAGACGGGAGTGGCCCGATCACTTTAGGTGCGTTTCGAACAATTTCAGTATGCGCCGATACTCATCCAGCCATGAGCTCGGTTCGCGGAAGCCATGGGCTTCGATGGGGTATACGGCGAGTTCCCAGTTTTCCTTCTCTAGTTCGATGAGTCGTTGCGCGAGACGGACTGAATCCTGAAAGAATACGTTGTCGTCTTGCATGCCGTGGCAGATGAGGAGCGGTTTCGTCAGGCCTTCCGCGAAGTAAATCGGCGAAGATTTTTCGAAGGCTTCGGGATCGATGCTGGGGATGTTCAGAATGTTCGAGGTGTAGCTGTCGTTGTAGTGCGCCCAGTCCGTCACCGGGCGCAACGCCGCGCCGCAGGCGAAGAGGTCGGGCTTCGTGAATAGCGCCATCAGCGTGAGAAATCCTCCATAGGAGCCGCCGTAGCAGCCGATGCGCTTCGGGTCGACGTTGTGTTCGCGCACGAGATAGGCGACGCCGTCGGCGAGGTCCTGCACTTCGGGCGTGCCCATTTGCCGATAGATGGCCGTGCGCCACGCCGCGCCGTAGCCGGCTGACGCGCGGTAATCCATGTCGAGCACGACGTAACCGCGCTCGACGAGCAGCGAATGGAACATGAACTCGCGGCTATACGACGACCAGCCGTGATGCGCGTTTTGCAGGTAGCCCGCGCCGTGAATAAACACGACGGCCGGACGCGGCGTGGACGATTCGCCAGCGGGCTTGTACAGACGCGAATAAATCGGCCGATCCGCGTGAGTCGACGGCACGGCGACGATTTCCGGCGCACTCCACTCGATAGCCGCGAACGCCTCGCTGATCGTGTGCGTGACGCGGCGCGCCTCTGCACCTGGTTCCGCACGCTGGACGTAGACTTCAGTGGGCTGTGTCGTTTCGGAATGGAGTACGAGCAATCGATTCTCATTCGGCGACAGTTGAAACTGGTTGCTGCCGCCGAGGCGCGTGATTTGTTGGACGGTCCCGCCGTTCGTCGCGACGCGATAGACCTCGTAGATGCCGGGATGCTCGACATTGGCGCGGTAGTAAATGTGCCGCCCGTCTTCAGTAATAATCGGCGAAGTAACTTCGTATGTCCCGCTCGTCAACGCCCGCGCCGCGCCGGATGCGTAATCAAGCAGGTACAAGTGCGCGTAGCCCGTTTCCTCGGATAAGAAAAACAATCGCCGGTTGTCGGGTAACCATCCCGCCATCGTGGAGCGCTCATTGATCCACGCCTCATTCGTCTCGCGGTACAGGGGCCGCGCCGCGCCGCTTTCGAGATCGATCGCCGCGATCCACCGATCCTTGTTGTCGCGCGACAGGCATTGAACGACGACGCGCCGCCCATCGTCGCTCCAGAGGACTCGGCGCACGGTCAACGCGCGTCCAGCAATTGCCGCCTCCGGTTTTTCCTCGTCTGACTTTTTCTCTTCTCCGTTCTTCTTCTCTTCTTCAGATTTTTTCGCGGCAGCGCGAAACGCCTTCAGCGGGTCCTCCTTCACGCCAGGCAACACCGACAAGTCGATCGCCACGCGCTCGTGCGATTCGAGCTTGAGCAGCCACAATTCCTCCGTGGGCAACTGGTCTGTGCCGACGCGTTCTCGCACCTCGCGCGTCGCTGTGTAACCGGTGTCGGTCACATAATTCGGCATGGCCTCGCGCTTGCCTTCTTTTTTCTTTTTCTTGTTGATGGTGCGCACGAGCATGAAATCCGCGCGCGGGCTCAGGCTTTCGCCCTC
>JBGTJY010000612.1:0-2259 GCA_041744855.1 Candidatus Hydrogenedentales bacterium | reverse complement strand
GGTAACGGACGAAGCGGGCGGATTCGAGATACGAAACGTTCGGTCGTTATCGAACACGCAGCTCTTGTTCGCGCACGAGGGCCACGCGTATTACGAAACGGGGGGGCTGAACCCGGATTCCACCTATGACGTGCAGTTAGTCCCTGGAATCCAGCACATGATTGAAGTAGTTGACCCCGCGGGTAATCCGGCGGCGAATGTCGACGTCAACTATACGGTCGCTGCCGATATGCATTTCACCGTGACCGCCAGGACTGACTCGCAAGGGATTATCGAAACCGTCCCGGTGCCGATTGGACATAAGCTGCAGGTGATGGCGCGTGTTGGTGATGGGTATTCCAACGTCGTCGAGGCTGTTACAGGCGGCTCTCTCGAACCCATCCGCCTTATGGCAGAAATCGGAGAAGCTCCTAAGGCGTTTTCGATTTCGGGTCGGGTTGTGGATGCGGCGACGGGAGACGCTGTTGGCGCAGTCGTGAATGCCGATATGGGCGACGGCTACATGTGGGGCCAAAAGGCCGAGACGGATTCACGCGGTTACTTTACGGTCGAAGTACGGTCGCCGGGGACGTATGCAGTGCTGGCGTGTCCGCAGGATCGGTTGTTGCAGCAATCGGGCGGACCGCTGCGCGTGACGATAGAAGATAGGGACGTTTCAGAACTCCTCCTTGCGCTTGAGCCGGGCATCGCCGTGCGGGGACGCGTCGTGGATGAGGACGATGTGCCGGTCCGTGGAGTTTACGCGAGCGTGCCGGCTAGCGGAGGTCATCCGCATCGGTTCAGCGTGACCGACGAGACGGGGGCATTCCTCGTTGGCTGGATGCCGCCGCGTGAGGGCGAGATCGAGATATCGGTGGGCCACGAAGGGCTGAACGCGTCTGCTTCCGTCGATGCTCCCGGGCTAGGAGAAATGGCCGAGCCGGTGACGCTCGTTCTAAAGGGATTTCGGCAGACGAAATCGGAGGAGGTCATACGATTCTCGGGCACGGTGCGCGGTGAGGACGGGGCGGCTGCGCCGCACGTCACCGTCCGTGTCGAAATTGACGGTACGCCGCATGCCTCCGCGTTGACGCATCGCGACGGGTACTTTGAGATGGCGCTCAAGGCAACCGGCGCGTTCGACGTGCGCGTGAACGATTCATTGACATTGATGCCAACCTATAAGTCATCCGTGAATCCCGTCGTAGTGCTCGGCGGGGAGAGCGTCACGGTAGGACGAGAAGGAGTTGCGAATCATCAGATTCAGATTGCGGAGCGGCCGCCGCATCAGGTGGTCACGGGAATGATTCGCGATGAGTCGGGTAAGCCGATGCGCGCGGATATCCAAGTGATCAGTGGCAATCTCTACGCCTCGGACTACAGCGGCGCGTCCGGCTACTTCGCGCTGACGGAACAGCGTGTCCCTGGCGAGCGGTTTTCGGTGATCTTCGAGACGGACGAAGGACTCGCGCGGGTCTTGGCGGTCGGCCGCGATTTTCAGCGGGGTGACCGCGGCGTGCAAGTCACACTCCTAGCCTTGTCCAGCGGGTCGTTGTTGCAGGGGGACGAGCCTGCCTATGACCGCGTGGCGGAGCACATTCGAGGTCTGGAAAGCAGGGCGGCGGAGCGCGTCACTCGATCGATGCAGATTGCCGTTCGCGTCGTCGACTCGATCGGCAACGCCATTTCCGCCATCCAAGTCGCTCCCCTGTGGTACTTCGAGCTCGAGGCGATGCTTGGTCCGATGAAGGAGACTTTTCAACCCGATCCCAATGCGATGGCGGCGCACGTGGAGTCCGACGATGCATCCCGAGGCCTGTTCTCGTTCGGTACAGGTGGGCAAATCGTGTGGAGCGAGGACTCCGCGTATGCGTACGTCAATCCGGAAACTTCTGGCGACGCGCAGACCACGATAGCGCTTGAACCAGCTGCTTCGATCACACTGCACGTGGTCGACGCGCAGGGGCGTGGCGTGAAGGACGTAGCGGTGGTGAGCGCGGCGATTTCGCCCAGGTTTTGGAAATACCAGAGAGAGATGTTGAGCAGCTACCCGAAGCCGGACGCATCGGGATCGATTAGGTTTGAGCGGCGTCCGTCGGGGATTTACGCCTATGCCATCTACTCCGCGAATGGTCAAGCGAGGTTCGTCTCCATCGAATTGAAACCGGGCGAAGACGTCGAGCGGACGGTCGAGATGGCCGATCCCGAAGCGGGGTCGGCTGAGACAAGATTTCACGCGATGTTGGAGCAGGCGTATGACGGGCAGCGGGGAGGCGCGCT
>JBGTJY010000611.1:0-1592 GCA_041744855.1 Candidatus Hydrogenedentales bacterium | reverse complement strand
ATTCGCCCCCAACCACAGCAGTCGGCGGCGCGTCCGTTTGGCCATGCTTAGTATACCTGAGCGGCGATTCGCCCCCAACCACAGCGGCACCCCACCAATTGACGAGTGAGCTCGCACTCGCCTCTTCATAGGCGATGCGCGGCTCACTCGTGCTCAATAAGCTTCGCTTTTGGTTTGAACGCTCCGACACGAGTGAGTCGCGCGAAATTTTTTTTTTCGTCCCCCCATTTCCCATGAGTTCTGTGCAGCGTCGACCGAAAGCGGGTCGAAGTCGCGCGACGCCCCTGATCGGGTATCCTCTCAGCTAAAATTGCGTCTAGCGACTGGGAGGAACTCCTATGCGACGGATGATGATCGCGGTGACGACGGTGGCGTTGTTTGCCGCTACGGCCATGGCTGCGGACAAGACGAAAATCGTGTTTGTGGCGGGTAAGCCGAGCCATGGGCCTGGCGAGCATGAGCACCGGGCGGGGAGCATGTTGCTGGCGAACGCGCTCAATGAGAATATGCCCAACGTTGAGGCGGTGGTCGTGACGGATGGTTGGCCGGCCGATCCGGCGGTGTTTGACGGCGCGGCGTCCGTGGTGATGTATAGCGATGGCGGCGGGGGGCATCCGCTGAACGCGAACATCGCCACGTTCCAACCGCTCGTGGATAAGGGCGTGGGGCTTGTGTGCATTCACTACGCGGTGGAGACGACCCAGGGGGAATACGGCGACAAATTTCTGGAGTATCTCGGCGGCTATTTTGAGGTCGGCTGGTCGGTGAACCCGCATTGGACCGCCGACTTCACGAAAATGCCCGCGCACCCGATTGCGCGCGGAGTACCGCGATTCGAAATCAACGACGAGTGGTACTTCCATATGCGGTTCGCGCCGGGGATACAGTTTGGTCCAGAGGGAAATGGCGTCACGCCGATTCTCACGGCGTTGCCGCCGATGTCCACGCTCGACCGGGCGGATGGCTCGCGCAGTGGGAATCCGACGGTGCGCGCGGCGATTCAGAACGGCGAAGTGCAACACATGGCGTGGGCGTTCGAACGGCCCAACGGCGGGCGCGGATTCGGCTTTACGGGCGGCCACTTTCACCGCAACTGGCAGAACGATCACTTCCGGAAAGTAGTGCTCAACGCGATCGTGTGGACGGCGAAGCTCGACGTGCCGGAGGGCGGTGTGCCGTCGAAAACGCCGACCGATGAGGAAATGAAGGCGAACCTCGACGAGAAGCGGTGAGGTGGCGTTAGTCCTGCGCTAGGGGACCTTGCACAAAGGTGTCTCGCACTCGACATCCCCCTAAATCCCCCTTCAAAGGGGGACTTTTCGCTATCAGCCTGTAACGACTACTGAGCCTGGCGGACCTGCGGCGGCGTTTTGCAGGCGGCGATAACCCGTCGAGAGTAGGCCTTCCGGGCCGCCGCCATCGGACGGATAGGTAACCACCGCGAACCGAAGTTCTTCTTCCTTGTCCAACCTGGTCTTGTATCGTTCGATAGCGGAGATCGCCCCTGCGCCGTTCGTCTCGGTCATTAGAATGACCGCGGCATCCTCGAAGTCGGCAATGAGGTCGCTATTCCGGAGGGTTTCCAGCAGCGC
>JBGTJY010000610.1:0-3920 GCA_041744855.1 Candidatus Hydrogenedentales bacterium | reverse complement strand
GCGGCCGGATACCCCGCGCAATTGGTCGACGCCCACGACGCGCGATTGATCGACACGGTCGACTACATGATGGACAACTGCATCGTGATGGGTGGTTTCTTCCAGGACATGATCCATTCCGGTGTAAACGCATATTTATCTCTTCATTTGGCACAGGTGTTGCTCAGAGCATCTGACGCGCGGTATCAAGGATTGATCGAGGCAGTCGCAGAGATGGCCTCGCCCACAGGCCAATGGCCGGAAGCGGTGCATCCCCACACGCGCGGCGGATGCATGGGAGACGGGCAGCACGTCTGGGCGGCGTCAGAATGGATCGTGATGATACGCAATTGTTTCGTGCTCGAAGAGTTCGCGTCGGATCGATTGATCCTCGGCGCGGGACTCTTCCCGGATTGGCTAGCTGGCGCGGGCGAAATGCAATTTGGTCCGACGCCGACCGCGTGGGGCGCCGTCACGATACGCGTCACGCCGCAAAGCGCTCCCGATGGCGCGCCGGACGGCGCGCCGAACGGCGATGCGATTCGCATCGAATGGTACGCTAAATGGCACTCGACTCCGCCACCGATCGAGGTTCGGCTTCCGGGATGCGCGCCTGTCGTCCCGGACGCGAACGCGACCTATGTACTCGTGCAGAGGAAGAAGAGCGTATGAAGATTCTTCTCATGACGAATACGTATCTGCCGCACGTCGGCGGTGTGGCCAAATCGGTCGAAGCGTTCGCGTGCGAATATCGCCGCGTTGGCCACGACGTCCTCATCATCGCGCCGGAATTTCCCGACATGCCGCCGGTGGAAAAAGACGTCGTGCGCGTGCCCGCGATGCGCCGTTTCAACCATTCGGATTTTTCGGTTCGGCTGCCCATTCCGGCGCACATGCAAGACGCCGTGAATTCTTTCAAGCCAGACATCATTCACTCGCAACACCCGTTTCTTCTCGGGGCCTCGGCGATGCGGCTCGCGAGCGGCAACGGAATCCCGATCGTGTTCACGCATCACACGATGTACGAACAATACACGCACTATTTTCCGGGCGACAGCGACATACTGAGACGAACGGTCGCGGAAATCGCAACCGGTTATGCCAATCTATGCCACCAAGTTTTTGCGCCCAGTGAAAGCCTCGCCGCAATCATTCGGGAACGAGGCGTGACGGCCCCGGTTGATGTCGTGCCCACGGGCGTTCCCTTAGAACAATTCGAGCGCGGCGACGGCGCGGGTTTGCGTGCCGTACTGGGGATTCCGGCGAATGCATTCCTGATTGGCCACGTGGGCCGGTTGACGCCAGAAAAGAATCTCGAGTTTTTGGCGGAGTCAGTCGCGAGTTTCATGAGGACCCATGCCGATGCCCACTTCCTCGTTGTAGGGTCCGGTCCGTCGCTGGAGGCCATTCAGCAATTGTTTCGGCGCGCCGAAATCGACGACAGGCTCCACACCCCTGGCGCGTTGACGGGGCCGTTCCTCGTCAGCGCGTACAAGGCGATGGACGCGTTTGCATTTGCGTCGCAGACCGAAACGCAGGGAATGGTGTTGACCGAGGCGATGGCCGCTTCGACTCCGGTGATCGCGGTCGACGCGACCGGGGTGCGGGACGTTGTCACCGACGGCGAGAACGGTTTTTTGCTCAGTACCGAAAGCGAATTGGAATTCGTCGCGGCGCTCGATCGCTATCGGGCACAATCCCCAACGGCGCGCAAGCGAATGCAACAGGCCGCGGCCGAGACCGCGCGGGCCTATTCGCTCGAGGCGTCGGCACAAAAGGCGCTCCGGCTCTACCAACGCACCATCCAAGCCGGATACGCGCACAAGAGCGAAGAGGATAGCCCGTGGTCGTTGGCGCTCGATCGTATTCGGACCGAGTGGGAGTTGATCGCGAATACGGCGGGCGCATTCGGTTCCGCTGTGATGTCGAGCGCGCGAGGGGCGGATTCGCCGGCATGATTCATTTGCTCGAGGCGGCTCTGCGGCGCACGCGGCGGCTGATGAGCCGGAGCGAATGGGCCGTGCGGTTGCTCGGCTTCAAATTTTCGCCCGAGACCGCCTCGCATCGGGGTCTCGTCATGATTCAACTCGACGGTTTGTCGGCTGCGCAAGCGCAACGCGCGCTTCACGCGGGGCGCATGCCGTTTCTGAAACATCTGCTCGACCACGAAGGCTATCGGTTCGTGCCGTTTTATTCGGGCGTTCCATCGACCACGCCTTCCGTGCAGGGCGAATTGTTCTACGGCGTGCGGCAGGCCGTGCCCGCATTTAGTTTCTTGAATCGAGGGACCGGCCGCATCGTCCGCATGTACGACCGAGAACCCGCGACGGAGATTCAGAACGAGTTGGAAGCCAGTGAGGGTCTGATGCAAGACGGTTGCGCGTATGCCGATATCTATACCGGCGGCGCGTCAGACTCGCGGTTCTGCGCGGCGACGGGAAAAGCGAGTGACTTGGTGCGAACGCGTCATCCGTTGGCCATACCGTTTCTGGCAGTCGCAAACGGGTATAGCCTGTTGCGGCTGTTTGTGCGGTTCGGGTTCGAAGTGGTCTTGTCGATCGGCGGGGCAATTCGTGGGATCGCGCGCGGTCAAAATACGGTCTCTGAACTAAAGTTCGTACCCTCCCGTATTTTCGTGTGCATTGTGCTCCGCGAATTCGCAACGATCGGCGCCAAGATCGATATCGCGCGCGGCGTTCCCGTGATCCATCTTAACCTGCTCGCCTATGACGAACAAGCGCATCGGCGCGGGCCGTCGTCCCGTTTCGCGCATTGGAGTTTGCGGGGCATGGACGATGCCATCGCGCGCCTCGTGCGGGCCGCGCATCGATCCGCGGGCCGCGCGTACGACGTGTGGGTCTACTCCGATCACGGACAGGAACACACGCAATCCTACCTCGAGACCTACGGCGAACCCGTGCACGACGCGGTTGCGCGCGTGTTTGAACAATTGAACATCAAGGCGCAACCGGTGGCCGAGCCGAAGCGCGGGATTCAATCTCAACGCTTGCGCATGGGCCGAGACAAGTTTTCGGACAAACTCGTTCCCGAGCGCGCTGCCGCCTGCGAGCAGGTCGAGCCGGATCGCTTGGTCGTATGCGCCATGGGACCGATAGGCCATGTCTATTCGCCGCGGCCGCTCTCGATTGCAGAACGCGACATGCTCGCTGCGCGGATGGTGCGCGAGGCATTTGTGCCGCTCGTGCTCGTGGCGGATGGGGGAGAGGGCGCCGACATTTGGACGCCCGCGGGTCGGTTTCACTTGCCCGAAGACGCGGCCACAATTCTAGGCGCCGATCATCCGTATTTGGATGCCGTGACGGAAGATTTGATTCGCTTGTGCCGGCACAAACATGCGGGCGATTTCGTGTTGTCCGGATGGCGCAACGACAGCAGGCCGATTAGTTTCCCTATCGAAAACGGCGCGCACGCGGGTCCGGGTCCGCAGGAGACCTCCCCTTTCATCGCGTTGCCGCGCGATATCCGATTGACGCACGACGGCGGGGGACCGATCCGGCCGTGGCACATTCGCAACGCCGCGCTTCGATTTCTGAAGACGGAAGATCGCACGATGCCCGCGATCCGCGCGGAACGCGACACGCCCGAGCGACTGCGGATCATGACCTACAATGTGCATAGCTGTTTGGGCATGGACAACAAACTTTCTCCGTCGCGAATTGCGCGCGTGATTGATTTGTATCAACCGGACATTGTGGCACTGCAAGAATTGGACGTGGGGCGGGGGCGATCGCTCGGCGTCGATCAAGCGCATCAAATTGCACACGAACTAAGCATGCAGTTCCATTTTCATCCGGCGATCCATGTGGAAGAAGAAAAGTATGGCGATGCGATTCTCAGCCATTTGCCGATGAAGCTTGCGCATGCGGGGCAGTTCCCGATGTACAACGGCTCCTCGCGAATCGAGCCGCGCGGCGCCATTC
>JBGTJY010000609.1:0-8537 GCA_041744855.1 Candidatus Hydrogenedentales bacterium | reverse complement strand
TCCCCGCCCCATCCCAAGCAATCATCTTCCGCTCAAACCAAGACTCATTCCCCATACAAACCGCAACAACCCCATACAACCCCAACTCCGGCGGACAATAAAGCGCCGCCCCACTCCGAATCGCCGCATGATGATTCTTATGATGCGGCGTCACATCCTCGCCACCCGTTTTCCTATGCGACTCGATCACATTACCGCTCTTCTCATCCACGATGTCCCAACCCTCGCCGCGGAAAATCAACGTCGCCTTGTGCCCGCGAATACAATGCGGACTATCGTTCTTGTTCGACATCGTCCCCAACACCCGCACCGTCATCCCCGGCGACACATTCTCAATCGCCGGATACTCGCACAGCATCTCGAAGTTATCCGGCAAATCGCGCCCATCGTTCCACATATAAATCCCGCCCATGCCGCACACCCGCTCCGGATACGTCAACCCACACGCCCGAATCAGCCGCGTAATCCGGTGCACAAAAAGATCCGTCGCAACGCCCCCCGAATAATCCCGATAACAACGCCACTCGAAAAAATGATGCGGATTCCAAGCCCGATCCCCGCGCGGTTTCACCCACTCATCCCAATTCAAATCGATCGGCTTCGCCATCCCGCTCTCAGTGTTCCCGCGCCACGGACCCTTGTTGAGCGCATGATTCCGCACATACCCAATCTCCGCCTCAACCACGGGCCCCAACTTCCCCGCGAGAATCGCCTCATGCGCCGACGAGTAACTGTCATCCGCCATGCCCTGCACACCAACCTGCAACTTCAGCCCCGTCTCCTTCGCCTTCGCGACCACCTCCTGCGCCTCGTCGATCCGGTGACACAAAGGCTTCTCGCAATACACATGCTTCCCCGCATTCAACGCATCCATCGCCAACCGGTGATGCGAATGCTCCGGCGTAGCGATCACGACATAGTCGATATCCTCCCGCGCCAACAACTCCGCGTGATCCGACACAACCTCCGCGCTCCCACCCGCCCCCGCAACCCGCTCCTGAAAATCCAAAGCCCGCCGGCGATAAACATCGCACACCGCAGTGACCGCAATGTTCTCCTCCGCCTGCATCTCAAGCAACGACTTGATATGCGCCCCCGCCATCCCGCCACACCCAATAAACCCAACGTTCAACCGCTCATTCGCCCCCTGCGCCCCAGCGAACTGCCGAGCCGTCAAAGCAGCAGCCCCAACCACCGCAGTCGACCTCAAAAACCCACGCCGGCTAACATCACTCATAATCGCACCCTCCCCCCCCGGTACCGCCGCTTTCCAAGCGGCGAGTCAACTCATACCATCCCATCATTCCCATACATTCCCATACATTCCCACACAATCCATTCGTGCCCATTCGTACTACAATCCTCCAACTCCCTTCATTTTCTCGACGAAGTTCGACCCAGCCAACACGTAACTCAATGCGGCGTCAACCGTTTCGTCATCGTCATCGTCATCGTCATCTTCATCGAAATAGAACTTCATCCGTGTCCATCTGTGGTTATCTGCGTTCATCTGTGGTGAATCAATTCGTGCCCATTCGAGAAATTCGTGGCTAACTCACTACTGATTATTCACCGTAACCCCAGCCCAATCATCCGTCCGAAACGGCGACCCCGGCAACCCCGCGCTGTTATAAAGCGTGCACTCCGGATTATTCGCCCAACCATACCGCACCGCCACCGGAGCATCGACCCCCGCCGCCGACACGATCACCATCCCACCTTCAATCCGCGCATCCGCCCAAACAAACTTCTGGTCCGCCCCGGCGATCGCAAACCCCTTCAGCGCCCCGCCCCGCGCGACAAGCCCGTCCTGCACATGATCGAATTCCAACTTGATCGTATTCCCCTCGACCGTCATCGCCCTATACATCGGCCCCGAAAATGGAATCTCCTTGCCATACGTCTTCACCAGCGCATTCAACGCCAACCGCTTCCCGACATCCTGTTTATTTTTCGGATGAATGTCCTCCGCCTCGCCAATATCGATGATGACCGCCATCCCCGTGTTCTCGAGCCCCAGCGTCATCGTCTGCGCCTCGCGCAATTCCGCCCACTCCGATCCCTGATTCGCATCCTCAACCCGCGCAGTGAAATTCGCAAGCTGCACGAAATAAAACGGAAACGCCCGCCCGCCCCAAGCCTGACGCCAATCCTGAATCATCACCGGAAACAACGTCCGATACTGATACGCACGCCCCGCGTTCGACTCCCCCTGATACCAAATCGCCCCCTGAAACGCATACGGCACCAGCGGCGCGATCATCCCGTTATACAAACTCGACGCACGATGCGGATGGTCCGGCGCAATCGGCGCGCGCGGCGCCTCAGGCACGGGCTGCTTCTCCGCCGCCGCTTTCTCTGCCGCGGCCTTATGCTCTTCCATCGCCTTGTCGTGTGCCGCCTTGGTCTCCGGATAGTTCTTCACGATGTCATCCCAACGCGCAAGGATCGGTTTCAACGGCTCACTCGCCTCGAGCGACCCCCGACTCGCCCACGACTCCGCCGGCGTCCCGCCCCACGACGTATGAATCAACCCAACCGGCACATTAAGAGACTCATGCAGATAACGACCAAAGTAATACGCTACCGCAGAAAAATCCGCCACGGTCACGCTGTTGCACTCCGTCCACGTCGCATCCACATCCGACTGCGGCGCATCCGCCGTCACGCGCGGCACATAAAACAATCGAATCCGCGGATGATCGCCGTTCGCGATCTCCTGTTCCGGATTCCCCGACTGACTCACCGACCACTGCATGTTCGATTGACCCGACGCGATCCAAACCTCGCCCACCAACACCTCGCGAAACGTGTACACCTCGCCGCCCGACTGCACAATCAGCCGATGCGGCCCCCCCGCAGGCAACGCCGCAAGATTCACCCGCCAACGCCCATCCTCGCCCGCAATCACTTCATGACGCTGATCGTTAATCGCCACAATCACCGTCGCGCCCGCATCCGCCCAACCCCAAACCGGCGCCTCAACCCCCTGCTGCAAAACCATGTAATCCGAAAACAAAGCCGGCAACTTAAGCTCAGCCCAAGCAAACCCGCCCCAACACACCAACAGCGCAATCGCACCAATCCTACGCACAATCATCTTCCAAACCCCCTTAAAGCTTCCTCAAAAGTCGTCGATTATCGCACAACCAACAAACCCATCCACCAAGTCCACCAAATTCAACAGGTCCACTCAGTCCATACGGTCCATCAAGTCCATATCGTCACCACCCCGCTCATACTTCCCATGCCTCCCATAATTCCCATTCCCTCGCGCCTCCGATCCCGTCAACGATCCCCCAATCCCCTGCGTACTCCCCAAGACCCGTTTGACTCATTCCCAAACCCTACGTTACGCTCCGAGCAATCCTAGGAACTTCCACACGTCATGCGACTTCTGACCACCCTCGCGGTAGCCATCGTCCTCTCCGGCTGCGCCACCACCAAGCAGCCCATGATCACCTCCGCAGCCATCATCCCCAATCAACTCCAACCCGGCGACACCGCAGTCATCAGCGTCCAAATCGAAGACAAATTCGGCGTCGTCACCCGCGTCGAAGGCGTCGTCAAAGAAGACCCCACCCTCAACTTCAAACTCCTCGACGACGGCCAAGCCCCCGACGCAGCAGCCGGCGACGGCATCTGGACCCTCGAAGTCGCCGTCCCCTTCAACGCGCCACCCGGCGACTTTCAATTCAATCTAGTCGCCTACGACGACTCCGGATCCCCCGTCCTCATCCGCGACGAAAACGGCGAAGTCATGACGCTCAATACCAACTTCACGCTGAACATCACGATCCCCCCGCAACAGTAGTCCCCATGCTCGCCCTCGTTCTCGCGGCAACGCTCAGCGCCCCCAACGTCATCTTCATTTCCGCCGACACCCTCCGCGCCGATCACCTCGGCGCATACGGCTACGCATACCCCACGTCGCCAAATCTCGATGCACTCGCCGCGCAAGGCCGCGTGTTCGAAGACATCGTCTGCGAAATCCCGCTCACCGGCCCCTCATTCGCCTCCATGTTCTCCTCGCGCTACCCCCGCATGACCGGCGCAACCCGCAACGCACTGCCCCTACCCGAATCGATCCCGACAATCACCGAAATTTTCCAAACCGCCGGCTATCACACGATCTGCGTGCAAAGTAACTGGACACTCAAACGCAAACTCTCCGGCCTGCATCGCGGATTCGATGTCTTCGACGACGAATTTCAGGAACGACGCTGGGGTTTCATGAAGGCCGAACGCGACGGCGACGACGTCACCCGCATCGCGATCGACCTCATCGCCAAACGCGACACCGAAAAGCCCCTCTTCGCGTGGATTCACTACTCCGATCCCCACGCCCCCTACACCATGCACCGAAAATTCAACGTCTCGAAAGAATTCGATCACGACGATCGCCGCATCGAAAAAATCACGCGCCAATACGATTCAGAAATCGCCTACATGGACAACGAAATCGGCCGCCTCCTCGAACACCTCCCCAAAGAAGACACGTTCATCGTGTTCACCGCCGACCACGGCGAAAGCCTCTGGGAACACGAATACCTGGGCCACGGCCGCCGCATCCACCAAACCGGCATGCACATCCCGCTGATCGTCACAGGCCCGAACATCGACCCCGCCCGCTCAACCGCCCCCGGCAGCGGCATCGACATCGGCCCCACGCTACTCGGCCTCGCAAATCTAAGCCCCGCCGCGGGAATGCTAGGCGCCGACCTCCTCAAAACTCCCCCTGTGGATTCCCGCATACGCGTAGTAGAAACCTATGGCGGAGCAGTCCCTAATCTCCCCGGTGCAAAAGCCCTCATGGCCGACAGCGGCCCCCAACGCCAAGGCGTCCTCCACGAAGGATGGAAACTCATCCTCGGCGCCCGCAACCCAGAACTATTCAACCTAGTTCAAGATCCAGCCGAACTCAAAAATCTAGCCACCAACGAAGCCGATCGAGTAGCTCGCCTCACCTCCCTAATCGAAACCTGGAGCAACCAAACCAACTCAATCGAAGGCGCAGCCCCCGAACTCACCCAAGCCGACCAAGAAGCCCTAGAAGCCCTCGGCTACATCGAGTAATCACCCACCGCCGCAATCACGTCGCCGGATTCGGTACTACAAACGTAAACTTCTTCGTCGTTTTCGAAGAATCTCACCCGCGCCCGAAACCCACTCTTTACTGTCGTCCCCGCAAGCGCTAAGCGGGGACCTCCTCACTCCAGCACCTCTCCGCGCCTTCTGCGTTTCTGCGCGAGTATTTCTCACATCAGTCCCGGAACGTCACCCGATGCAACGCGACCTCACTCCTCAAACGGCACATCGTCAGCATGCAATGGAAAGAACGGAAGCAGCGGCGTGTTGATATCCGGATCGATATCCGCCTCCCAATCCCCGTCCTCCCCAAAATCCCCGGGATGACGAAACGCCGTCAATCGGTAATTCGGCTCCGCAACATTGAAATCGCCCGACGGCACGACCAGCGTAATACTATTCCCGCTAATGACCGCGTGCGCGTACGTCGCAAATTCCGCGATCGCCCCGTTCCGCGCCAATTGAAAAATCAAAGTCCATTGACCAGTATCCGGACTATACTGCACCTGATACCAATGGTCCGTCCCCTGAAAAAAGTCATTCGGAAACTGTGGCAACGCCTGCCAATTGTCGCCCGTGAAATTGTTACCGTCGAACACGAACGCATACGTGTAGAAGTACTCCGGATCGTCCAACACGACATCCTCTTCGAGCACCATCGAAACGTAATAAGCGTCCCCAACAACCGGACGCGCAGCGGGCATGCTCGGGCAAACCGTAAACCCATTCGGCCCCGCGCCGCACGGAAAACCATTAAACTGCTTCTGCGGCGCCGGCTCAGGAGGGAGCGGCGCCTGTCCGGTAGTGCTCGCGACGATGGATTCCGGTCCGGTTGCGGCGCGCGGCGACTGATCGCCGAAGGAAAGTTCCCGAACCTTGCCCGTCTCAAGTCCGAAACGGTTGGCGACAATCGCGTTGGCGTTTGTCACACCAGCGAGCGCCTGAAGAACGCTATTGACGTCTTCAATGAAATCGAGGCCGACATACCTCGCGGAAATCGAGATGGTCTGCATAACCGGCTGGTTATCGATCGTGGTGCAGACGATAATCGTGTCCTCCGTGTTCGAAGTAATCGGTTCCATTGGTGCAACCCTGAACGTGTCGATCCTGGTCCGCGAACTCGAAGCGTTATCGGTTAAACTCCCCGTGATCGCCAGTTCGCCCGAGCCCGAATAGGGTATGGCTTCTAACCTGATATCCGTCGCCAAAAAATCTGAAAAAGCGCGAAAAAATTTGTACTTCCGCGCCGTCGCTTCCGGAATCTTAATCATGTAGTCCTTGTCGTCCTCATTCGTATTATCGATCGAGAACCCGCTCTGGGCCACTTGCCCCAGCCCTTGCCCCTCGACTTGCGTCACGCAGCCGTTCGTGAGAAATAACCGCGATTCAGGACAACCCGAGAGACTGGCGACGCAGACCAATGCGGCAATCCAAATTACCGCAACGCGCGCAAAACGAATCATGACCGAATCCTCCTCATTCCCTAAACGCACCCATGAAAAAACTATTCGCTCCCGACAATCGCGGGCAAAAACAAATGCGCCAACTTCTCCGTATCGTCAAGGTCAAACTGCGCCCGATAATCCGTGTTACATAACATAGCCACCACAAGACCCTCGTCGAGATGCACCAGCAAGTGCCCGTGCCCGCCCGTCAGATGCCCGCCGTGATGAATAATCCGCCGCCCCTCCGCGTCCTTCCCAACGCGCCACCCAATCCCCGTCTCCACTTCTACCCCCGCCGCCGTCTTCTGATTCGTCAACATGATCTCCAGCGTCTCCGGTTTCAAAAACTCCGTCCCCGGCAACCAAGCACTCCCATACCGCACCAAGTCCTCGACCGTCGACAAAAATCCCCCACCCGCCCACTTGTAACTCACATCGAGCTCGCGCGCGTTCACCGTTTCCTCGTTCGCCCCGCGGCTGTAAAACTCCGTCCGATTCGACACGATAATACGCGGGTCATCCGCCAGCGTATCCCGCATCCCAATCGGCTCGAACACACTCGCCAGCATGAACTCGAGAAACGGCGTTCCCGCCGCCCCCTGCACAACCGCACTCACCAAATTCCACGCGTAACTCGAGTACTGATACTTCGTACCCGGCGCATGCACCAGCGCATGATCCTGAAACTCCTTCAACGACGCGACCACATCGTCGTAATGCGGACGACGCCAATCCGGCGGATCCAGCGGACGATAATGGCTGATGCCCGATAAATGCGCAGTCAGCAGGCGCGTTGTAATGACGCCCTCAGGCTTCACCGGAAACGACGGCACATAAATCTGCACCGGCGCATCCAAATCCAGCTTCCCATTCTCGAGAAGCACCGCAACCCCGCCCGTCGTCAACATCTTCGAAATGCTGCCGACCCGATATTTCGTCTGCCCCGTAGCCGCAACATCCTGCTCTAGATTCGCCGACCCAAATCCCTGCGACCACACAATCTCGCCATCAATCGCAACCGCAGCCGACATCCCAGGAATCCCACTCGCAAAACGAATCCCCTCAACCAACGCCGCAGCCGCCTCCTCCGGCGAATCCGCCGCAAAAGCAACACCGAACCCCGCCACCAACGCCATCACCACCCAAAAACCACCCCGTCCCAATCTCATGGAATTTTCTCCAAACATCTGTGCAAATCTGTGCAATCTGTGGACAGATCAATCTCTTGCGTTTAATCAGTCCGCAGCGTAGTCTACCGAGTCGGGCAGATGTGCGCCAAAGATCGGATATGGAGAGTCTCTATCATGCTGAAACGTTTCGCAGTGCTCGCGGTCGCTCTGACAATTTCGATCCCGGCGGCCGTCGCCGAGATCACCCAAAACGATCTCATCATGCTCAATCTCATGTTCCGCAACCGCGCAATCCCCTACGGCAATTCACCCGACGCGCACCCCGACTTCAAAGCCGTCGCCGAACAAGCCGAAAAACTCGGCCGCGGAAACGACAACGCCGAGCTCCGCTACAAAACCCTCATCAAAGGCCTCGCCCTCATGAACATGGGCGCATGGAACGAAGGCGTCGAACTCGCCGCCGCGCTCGATATGCGGCTCACCGCGAAGCTCTACGAACCCGGCGACACCGTCCAGGCCCTCTTCAAACCCGTCTACAAACCCGAAGCCGACCTCACCGTCTACTACGTCGCCAATCTCCGCATGCTCGATCCCGAAGGCAAAGAACTCCGCAAAGGCGCGCACATGTACGGCCCCGACACCGGCATCTCCGGCACCGCCGGCGTAGCCTCCGCCGACATGAAACTCGCAATCCCCGCGGAAGCGAAAGACGGCCGCTATCAAATCGAGTACGCGCTCTATTCCGAAGAAGGCGCCGAAATTCTCAAGGCCACGCGCAGCTTCTTCGTCATTACCAATCTTCGCGAGCGGCTTTCGGACTTGGAGCAAATTCAAATCGCATTGAGCCGTCAAAATACGACAGCGAGGACACCGC
>JBGTJY010000608.1:0-2992 GCA_041744855.1 Candidatus Hydrogenedentales bacterium | reverse complement strand
TGCTCGCGGTAGGCTGTGCGAATTTCCTCTTCGATCAACGGCTCGCGCCGCTCGTACGCCGCGTGAATCTGATCCATGATCTCTTGTTCCAGCGGCATTGGCTCGGATGACTGCGCCTTCAAATCCGGCTCGAATCCGAATATGAACCGCAGACGCGTGCCGAGTCCTTCAAGGTCCCACTCGTCGACGTCCACGTTGGCCGGCGCGAATTCCGCGACTGCGTCATCGACGAGGCTCTGAAACATGTCGCGGAGTTGCTCGGTAACGTCGCGGTCCTCGATCACGTCGCGCCGCAGCCCATAAATCACCTTGCGCTGGCGGTTCATCACGTCGTCGTATTTGAGCAGGTGCTTGCGGATTTCGAAGTTGTATTCCTCGACGCTTCGCTGGGCGCGCTCGATCGATCGTGTCACCATGCGCTGGTCAAGCGGCTGCTCGTCCATCTGATCGCCGCCGAGCATGTTCAGAACCCGTTTGACCCTGTCGCCGCCGAACAAGCGCGCCACTTCATCTTCAAGGCTCACATAGAAGCGCGTCGAACCCGGGTCGCCCTGACGGCCGCAACGTCCTCGTAGCTGGTTGTCGATCCGCCGCGATTCGTGGCGCTCCGTGCCCACGATCGCAAGCCCGCCCAATTCGCGCACACCTTCGGCGAGCTTGATGTCGGTGCCGCGCCCGGCCATGTTCGTCGCGATCGTGATGGCTCCCGGTTTGCCGGCGTTCGCCACGATGGCCGCCTCGCGTTCGTGGTGCTTGGCGTTCAGCACCTGATATTCCTTGATGCCCCGCTCTTTCAACAGGTTCGCCACGTGTTCCGACTTTTCGATCGATACTGTGCCCACCAAAATCGGACGATTTGTCTCGTGGATGCGCACGATCTCGTCGACCACGTGGTTGAACTTGCCCCGTTCCGTGCCGAACACGAGATCGGTCTTGTCCTCGCGAATCATGGGCAAGTTCGTTGGAATTTGCACTACGTCGAGGTTGTATATCTCCGCGAATTCCGAGGCTTCGGTTGCGGCCGTACCCGTCATTCCCGCGAGTTTTTTGTACAACTTGAAATAATTCTGGTAGCTGATGCTCGCGACGGTTTGCGTCTCAAATTGGACGGCGACTTTTTCCTTCGCCTCGATCGCCTGGTGCAGGCCATCGGAGTATCGACGTCCCTCGAGTACGCGTCCCGTAAATTCATCGACGATGTGCACACCGCCGTCGCGGACGACATATTCGTCGTCCTTTTTGTAAAAGTTGTAGGCCTTCAAACTCTGCTCGATCATGTGAACAACGCCGAGTTGGTCGTCCGTATACAGGTTCGCGACGCCGAGTAGTTTCTCCGCGTGTTCCATCCCTTCTTCCGTCAGCAGGATGTGATGGCCCTTCTCTTCGACCTCGTAGTCTTCTCCTTTGCGAAGTCTCCGCACGGCCTCATCGACTTTGAAGTACAAGTCCGTCGGCTTTTCGGGCCGGCCCGAAATGATCAGCGGCGTGCGTGCCTCGTCGACCAGGATCGAGTCCACCTCGTCGACGATCGCGTAGTTCGGCTCGCGCTGTACCCGCTCCTCGGGACGCTGCGCAAGGTTGTCGCGCAAGTAATCGAAGCCGTACTCGTTGTTCGTCCCGTAGGTAATGTCCGAGCGATAGGCGACCTGCCGTTCGTGCGGCGACATGCCCTGTTGGATCAATCCGACCGTCAGCCCCAGAAATTCGAAGATCGGCCCCATCCACTCGCTGTCGCGCCGCGCGAGGTAGTCGTTGACGGTGACGAGGTGCACGCCTTTGCCCGTCAGGGCATTCAGATACATGGGGAACGTGGCGACGAGCGTCTTCCCTTCGCCGGTCACCATCTCCGCGATGCAGCCCTGGTGCAGCACAATGCCGCCGAGCACCTGCACGTCGAAGGGCCGCATGCCCGTCACGCGTTTGGCCGCCTCGCGCACGGCGGCAAAGGCGTCCGGCAATATATCCTCGAGCGATTCGCCCTTGCGCAGGCGCTCCTTCAACACGATCGACTGGCGGCGCAGCTCCCCGTTGCTCATCGCTACGCACGCCGCCTCGCGCGCGCGCACCGCGTCCAAGTACGGTTTGAGCCGCCGGATATCCCGGTCCCGGCTGGTGCCAAAGAACAATTTCAGAATCTGGCCAAGCATTATCGAAACCACCTCAGCATGCTGGGATGTAGCCTCCGCAAAAATCCGCGTGCTACACTCCGCAACACGCGCACACGATCATATCAAAGGCGCAAAAGGGGGACCAACCAACGCGCTTGGAGTTTGAATGTACAGCTTTGGGCAACTCTTTCGGCGCGTCAAAGATCAACCCATGCGAACTACACCATACCCAGGCACGGATGGGAAGTTTCTTGTTGGCGCGGACTGACACGGAATGACATAACGCGGCAGAGGCGCAACCAAACCACCTGAAAAATACTCGCGCAGAGACGCAGAGACGCGGAGAGGTGCTGGAGTGAGGAGTTCCCCGCCAATTGCGGGGCTGTTGAAAAAGTCGAGATTCCCACGGCCGCGCGCAATGCTTTAAGGCGCGCGGCCTCGGAATGACGGAGTTTTTGGGTGTAGTACGGACTGACACGGACTGATATGGACGGACACGGACGGGCATGGACGAATCGGTTCCCCCAGTCGATTCATTACGCGTTTTCAGCGGTTAACCGATGATCGTTCTCTACTTAGTCACCCTCGTTGCCTCGAGTGGCCTTATCGGCGTGTTCGGCCGCGACATCCTCGCGCAATACGGCTATGTCGCGGGATTCCAAACCGGCGTTCTGCTCGCGGGCGGTATCGCCGCGCTGTACGCCGCGTCGCAATGCGCCTACATGACGCTGCTGCGATTCCTAGAACCGACGAAATCCCGCGTGCCGTATTTCGCCGAAATCCTGTCGCATCTCAGCATGGCCATCCTGCTGCCTTACATGTCCGGTTACGAGGTCAATTGGCCGCACGATTCGCTGCACAAAGTCGAACCGGTCATCTACCTT
>JBGTJY010000607.1:0-5440 GCA_041744855.1 Candidatus Hydrogenedentales bacterium | reverse complement strand
TTTCGGACACTTTCGCGACCATGCGCCTTCCGCAAAAACCTCCCCGACTCGAACTTGACCTCCTGGCAAGTGCCTCGCCTGATTACGAGGCGCTTTGGCTAAAAGTCCCGGGCCCGCTGGTCAACGGAAAATACCTTCACTGGGACGAATTGAGGCACCGGAAACCACCGAACGGGCTATCGCACAAGCATTGGTGGACGCTGCTCAAGATGCGTCGCGATGCCGCGTACTTTCGTCTGCCTATCCAGGACAAGAGTGGACACCCATTTGTCTGCGCGAACGTGGAGACCGTCGTGCGAATGCTCCACGAAGTCGATCTGGCTGTCGGGGGCCACGTCGGCATTGCCGACCCCATCGTGAATGTTCAAACGAGAGATCGCTACTACATCAGTTCGCTGATGGAAGAGGCGGTGACATCGAGTCAACTCGAAGGCGCGCAAACGACGAGACAACGAGGGCGGGACCTGTTGCGTTCCGGACAAAAACCTCGGAACCGCAGTGAACGCATGATCCTCAACAATTACCGGACGATGATTCGGGTGCGTGAGCTGGCGGAGGCGCCGCTTTCCCCGGAGACAATTCTTGCGTTGCACAAAGACGTTACGAGCGGAACGCTTGAAAATCCCGATGCCGCCGGCAGACTAAGAAATGAATCCGAGCGGGACATCGTAGTCGCGAGTGAGGACACGATTCTTCATTCGCCGCCGGAACCGGCGGAACTTCCGTCGCGACTGGAGACGTTGTGCCAATTCGCGAATGGCCTAACCCCCGACGGTTTTTTACACCCGGTCTTGCGCAGCATCGTCGTTCATTTCTGGTTAGCCTATGACCACCCGTTTGTTGACGGCAACGGGCGCACAGCGAGAGCGCTGTTTTATTGGTCGATGTTACATCATCGTTATTGGTTGTTTGATTTCGTTTCTATTTCGCCCATTTTGCTGCGCGCGCCGACGCAATACGCCAAGGCATTCCTCCATACCGAATCCGATCAGAATGATTTGACCTACTTTGTCGATTACCAATTGGGAGTAATCCTGCGCGGAATCGCTGACTTGAGGGAATACGTAGCGTGCAAGACGGAAGAAATCGGAAGGTTGGAAAGAAATCTCAAAGCGATGCGTTCGCTCAACCCACGTCAACGCGCGATCATTTCACACGCCCTGCGTCATCCATTTCATACCTACACCATTGAGTCGCATCGGGCGAGCCATCAAGTCACCTATGCGACGAGCCGCGCCGATCTACTGTCTCTTCACGAACACGGTTTTTTGGAGGCGGACAAGGTCGGCAAAACATGGGAATTCCGTCCCGTTCCCAATTTGGAAAACCGACTCGCGAAATCAGACTGACGCGCGTCAATACCCGACCTACGGCCACTCCGCGCGGCGGAAGCGTTCGAGGTATTTGCGTCCGTCTTTGTGGTCCCTGCTCCTGAAATCCCACACCGAATTCGAATCCCCGGACCCACGCTTCGAAGAGACGGCGAAGTAGAGCGCTCCGTCCGCCTCGCCGCGCGTAATCTAAGCGGACGCGGCGGAGTAGTGCTCGTGGTGGACTGCGACGACGGATGCCCTCCCGCGGGGCGAACCTATTCGGAAACGACCGATCAGGCCGCCCCTCGCGGCGGTTTTCGAGCTCGAGACGGCCCGCCGCGGCGCGGATTCGTTCGATAAATGCTACCGCGAAATTCGGAGTCTACTTCTCGAACTAACTAAATCCTCTGGTGCTACCAGAGAGGGAAGTCCGTCGCTCTAAGGAGACCTTTCGCGATGCCTCCGAAGAAATCCGGATCGCAGACGACCAAAGTCGAATCGATCACGCACAAGGGACAAGTGCACGAACATCCCTACGCGGAAGTTGCGCGACTTTGTGCGCGAGGATGAAGAGACGTCGAAGACGATATGGGACGGATGCGACATGGGATGCTCAGCGCAAGAACCAGACGATTGCATCCGCGCGACCATTCCCGGCGCGAGGCGGAATAATTTTGGTTTCAGCTTCACTATCGATCGTGAGGACGGCCCGGAGACGAATATGCCGCGCCAACATCCATAAGTTTGATATGAACCGCGACGGATTCTATACTCATCGGGATGCGCAAACTTGGAACATTCGCCATAATCGGAATCTGCGCGATCTCGATTGCGCTTTTCACGCCGTTCCACCTGGCGATTGACCACACTCAACATTCGCACGCGTCAGCCAACGCGGACGCGCATAACCCAGCTCTCCCTCACGAACAAGCCCATTCGCACTCGCATCATCATCATGGCGTGGCGCATTCTCACCATGGCGCAGCGGATGCGGCAGATGCAGCCGACGCCGCCAAAGACGGTCACGAAGAGCATCACGACTCCCACAACGCGACAGACCATCTAATCTTTGCGAAGGGCCAATCGAGCAAAGTGGAGATTGTGCTCGTTGAATTGGCTCCGGTTTCGCGTACTTTCTCGTTACACTTCGATTTCGCCGAGGAATCGGATGGGCCAATACCTGAGACATCCCCTCCTCCCTCAAGGTTCCTATCCGGTCCAATAGGGCTGCGCGCTCCCCCCGCGCTTTCGTAGTTCTCGTTCGTCTCCACTCCTATCCGAGAACTGCCGTCGCATGTCCGCGGCACGAAAGCGTGTACCTATGGCTTCCCCTGTACCAATGGTTTCCCCTGCACCAATGGTTTCAACTATTTTGCGCGTGGGCCGAGCTCCGTCGCTTAAGCTTCGTCTTCTAGCTGGCTCGTATCTGTTCCTCTTGGCGCTTGTCGCCTTTGCGGAAGACGCTACTGTTCAATCGGGCATCGGTACTCCCGTCACCGATACGCGATTTACGGTGGATTCCGCCATCGCGATGGCGCTTTCGAACAACCCGCGCGTCGTGGCGAAACGGACGGAACTCGGGATCGCGGACGGCGAACTCCAGCAAGCGTCGATATATTTTCAGCGAAACCCGGAACTTTCGGCCTCGGTGGCGCGTCGTGACGTGCCCGGGTCCACGGAGCATGTCCGCTCCTTGACGGGGTCGTTGAATCCGTTGACCAGCCCCGCGCTCTCCCCATCCGCAGACGTGTCCGTATCGCGCGTGGATTCCGAGCAACACACCGATTTCAACCTCGAACTGTCTCAAGAGTTTGAGGTTTTCGGACAGCCGAAGTCGCGCAAAGCCGCAGCGACCGCACGGCGCGACGTTGTCTCCGCGGACATTTCCGTCGTCGAGTGGGAAGTGCAACGTGAAGTTCGACTCGCGTTTTATCGCCTGTTGTTCGCGGATAAGCGCGTGGAACTTCTCAAGCACCAGCGAGATGCCGGCATCGAATCGCGTGAACTGTCACGCACCCGATTCGAGAGCGGCGACATCTCACGCACCGACTACCGCCAACTGGAAATCCACACGGCAAACCTGCTGAATGCACTTTCGCTCGGGGAAGCGAACGCGGGCATGGCGAAATCGGAACTGAAGGCGCTCCTGGGGTTGGACGTTCAGCACGAATTGGACTACGCGGCGGAAATTCCACCCACGGATCCTCTGCCGGTACTCCACGAAACCTGGCTCGATGAGCATCCGCAGATGGTTTACGCGCGACTCGTCACGGAACAGCGGCAACACGAAGCAGACCTCGTTCGCCGGCAGTCGAAGCCCAACGTCACCGGCTCCGTCTTTTGGACCCGCGAGGAAGCCGACACCGATATCGTGGGACTCGGCATAACCGTTCCGTTCCCCGTGTTCAACCGCGGTCAAGGCTCGATTGCCGCGGCGCGCGCGCGAATCGATAGCGCCGAAGCCGGCGCTATCGCGAACGCCAAGGCGCTGAAGGCGCACGCGCACAACGTCGTCCAGCAATACCAGAGCACGATCGACGTAGCGACCGCTTACTCGCGCGAAATTCTTCCCATGACTGAACAAAACATGCTCGCCATGGAGAACGCCTACCGTGTGGGCGATATCAGTCTCGCTGACTTCCGCGTAAATCAACGTGAATTACTCGAAACGCAACGCGCCGCATTGGACGTATTGGAGGCCCATTATCGGTGGCGGGCCGAGTTGGAGTCGCTGATGGGGTACAGCTTGGACAACGAATCGCGGCCGGCGACGGAGAGTATGCCATGACTCGAAGACGGTGCATTTTTCTTGCAGTCGCTTTCGCGGCTTGCTTGCGCGCATTCGCGCACGGAGGCGCGGGCGATCATTCTCATGACGCGCCCGATCTCGCCGCGCTGCCGGTCCCTATGGGTGCTTCGCCTTCGCTATCGGGTCACGGCAATCATTTCGACTTCACGATCGCATATCGCGCGTTCCACGCAGACGAGACCGTGCAATTGGACTTGTTCCTAGCCGATTGGCACACCAACGAACCGATCACCGGTTCCACGATAGAACTAACGATGACCGGCGCGGAGTTCCGGGCCGTACTGCCCGTCCGCGAGACGGAAGAGCCGGGCCGCTATGAGGCGACGATCGAAAAAGTTGGTTCGGACTCGTACTCGTTTCTTGCGGACATTAGCCACAACGGCGTAACGGATCTGATTTCGATGACCGGGTTTCGCGCGGACACCCATGCTTCGAATGATGCGGCGCAATCCGCGCCATTCAACTTCGCGGAATATGGACTTTATTTCCTCGCTGCGGTTGCGGTCGTCGCCGCGCTTATTGGATTTTCCATAGGGCTTTCGGTCCGTGGACGGAAATCGAAGCCCACGGAGGAAAAGCAATGAGCTGGCGTACGTTCGTGCTGGTCACGCTATTTTGCGGCGTCTCGATACCCGCGTTCTCGCATGAAGGACACGATCATTCCGGGGCGACACTCGTTTCCAACGCGCCGGCGTCCATTGGATTTCCGATTTATGTCCCCAAGGCGACTCAATTTCTCATGGAAATTCGGACAACGGCAGTTGTGGAGGACAGCCTTCCGCGGCGTCTAAAGACGCTGGGACGCGTTGTTCTTCCGCCCTCGCGGCAAGCGCAAGTGCATGCGCCTTTTCAGGGAATTATTGTTCCGAGCGACGAAGTGAAGTCTCCTGAACCCGGCGCATATGTGGAACGTGGCACGGTGCTGGCGCTGCTCGAACAGAGTATCGGCGCGCCGGAACGTGTCACACTGGCGGCCGAAATCGCGAGCACCGAATCCGAACTCGAGCTTGCGAAAGAGGAAGCGCATCACACGGGGATCGAATTAGAACGCGTGCAGTCCTTGGGGGAAGCTGCGAGCGAGCGCAGAGTCGTGGAGACGCGTGCCGAGAACACCCACGCGAAGTTGCGAATCGACGGCCTTGGCCGAAAGCTGGACGCGCTCCGAGCCGCGCAATCGGCCACGGAAACGAATCCCCAACTCGTCCCGCTGCGCGCACCGATATCAGGCGTGATCGCGAGCGCCGAGGTAACTCCAGGAGAGTACGTCGGGCCGGAGCGAATGCTATTCGATATCGTCGATCTGGCTTCCCTATGGGCG
>JBGTJY010000606.1:0-2124 GCA_041744855.1 Candidatus Hydrogenedentales bacterium | reverse complement strand
CGTACTCCACTATTTCGGCGGATTCGGCGGCGGGCGCAAGTGCGTAGTGCCCGGAGTGGCCTCCGCCCGCACCATCGCGCATAACCACGCGCTCAACCTGCACCCCACCGAAGACCGCCTCGACCCACGCGTCCGAATCGGCGTGATGGCCGGAAATCCCGTCGCCGAAGACATGCTCGAAGCAACCCGCCTCGTCCATGTCGACGGAATCGTGAACACCGTGCTGAACCGCTCCGGCGACATCGCGCGAATCTTCGTCGGCGAACTGGAAGCCGCACACGAAGCAGCCTGCGCCTTCGCGCGAGAAGTCTTCACGGTCCCGTGCGACTACCTCGCCGACATCGTAATCGCAGCATCGCCCTCGACGCGCAACTTCGTCCAAACGCACAAGGCCCTGTACAACGCGTCCGCCGCCGGGACCGCCGACGCCGCAATTATCCTCGCCGCGCCCTGCACAGAAGGACTCGGCGGCGAAAGCTTCACAAAGTGGCTCGCGCTAGGCAACGCAAAGGCAATCATCCAGGAACTCCGCCGCAACAGCGAAATCAACGGTCAGACCGCGCTCTCCACGATCGAAAAAGCGGCAAGGACCTATTTCGTCACGGAACTCAGCGAGGAAGAAGTTCGCCGCCTAGGCGGCACGAAATGCACTACGATCCAACAAGCCTACAATCGCGCACTCACAGAGTGGAATTCCCGCCCCAACCCCCGCCCGCCCCGCATCACGGTAATGCCCTCCGCAGCATATACCATCCCAACTCAAACGTAGAGGCGGGTTTCGACCCGCCGTGGATCAACTCCCGTACTTCACACCAGCGTCCTTCGTCATCGTCATCGTCATCGTAATCGTAATCGTAATCGTAATCGTAATCGAAAAAACGGCCTACACCACATCCTCAGTCCTTCAAGAAGAAGACGAAGCCTTCATGACAACTCGCAAACGTAATCGTAATCGTAATCGAAAAAGTCCTACACCACATCGTCATCCGTTCAACAAGAACGCCAAGCCCTCACGCGCCGAAAGCCAAGCAACGCGGCGGCCAATAACACGACGACAAAGTCGACGCCGTTAACCGATCCCCCCGCCGACCCGGCGTCGCACCCCGAGTCACCCCCGCCCCCGGGACCATCCGGCCCCTCAAACACGCCATGCCCAAACGAAACCCCGGCAGGCACGCACCAAATGGAGATCACCGCCACATCGTCCAACGAAACGCCCTCGGGAATCGTCACGGTCAGCATCTCGTTCTCATAAGGTTCGTCGCGGATAAGATCGTCAGAAAGCTCGACCCCGCCATCGAAGGAAATATTCTCAAACCCGTACACGCGCACATTGATGCCCTCGCCATCGTAATTGAAGTCCTCGATTAGGATCGTGCAATTATCGATGACGCGCGCCATGCCCGAAACCCCATGCGACAGCGAAGAAAGTTCCGCCTCGCCCCCAACCCCCGGATCGTCGTCCCCGCATTCCCCCTTGAGTCCGCCCTCGAATGCCAAAGCCGGAATCGAAAAACAAGCCAGCACTAACAACGCACCCAGACTCCGCGACATGCTCATTCCCCCCATCCATCGCGAGATACGGCCAAACGATCTCGCAAAGAATACAACACCCGCTCAATGCTTTCTAAAAAGCGGCTGAATCTTCGTCGAAGGCCGTTCCTTCGCGAGGTCATGCGCGGATTGAAGATTCACCCAAAACTGCGGCGAGGTCTTGAGCGCCTGCGCAAGCAGCCAGGCCGTTTGCGGCGTGACGCCGCGCTTCCCGCGAATGAGTTCGTTGACGCGCTGCACGGGCACCCCGATGTGCGCCGCGAACGCAACCTGCGTAACGCCCAGCGGCTTCAAGAACTCTTCAGAAAGAAGCTCGCCAGGATGGGTCGGTATGCGATTCTTAGGCAGCATGATGATTCATCCTCTGTACTACAACCGTCAACTCTTTGTCTTGTTCGAAGAAGCCCACTCCCAACGTCGTCCCCGCAAGCAGTGGGGCTGTTGAAAAAGTCGATACCGGCACTGCGCGATCGGAGACGACACCCAAAAACTCCGTCATTCCGAGGCCGCGCGCCTTCAAGCATTGCGCGCGGCCGTGGGAATCTCTACTTTTTCAACAGCCCCGCAGTA
>JBGTJY010000605.1:0-3993 GCA_041744855.1 Candidatus Hydrogenedentales bacterium | reverse complement strand
GAGCAACCACTCCACGAGATCGAGCACGGACTCGAGGGATGCGCCTCCGGTCGCCTTTTGGCGCACGGCCGCGGCGTGTTCCTCCGCGCCGACGACGGCCGGTCCCAGGGCGACGACCTCGTCGGTGAGGCGGGTATTGATGGCACCGGGTGCGACCGCGTTGATGTCGAGGGGCGAATTGCTTTCTTCGCAAGCGATCGTCTCGACGAGGCGGACGACGCCGGTCTTGGCGGCTCCGTAGGCGGAAAAATTCGGGCGAGGGTTCGTGGCGCCGCCGCCGGAAAAACATACAATCTTGGCACGGCGCGGGGCGCGTGCGAGCAGTTCGAAAAACGCGCGAATGGCGTAAAGCGTGCCGTCGAGATTGACGCGCACGGTCTGGCTCCAGTGGATCGGGTCGATCGCGCGGGTCGGGCCGATGGCGCCTTGGAGTCCCGCGCAGGTGATCACGGCGTCGACGTGCGGCCATCGCACGGCCAACTCGCGGGCGACACCGTCGACTTGCGTCCAATCACCGACATCGCACGACGATGGAAAAAAGTTGTCGTGATACCGTGTCGCAAGGGGGGCTTGATCCGACCGTGCGATGCCGCAGACGTCGTGCCCGTGGTCCAGCAGACGCGTCGCGATGGCGAGTCCGATTCCGGAGCTGGAGCCTGTGAGAACGACGCGCATGGTTCAGATGGCGCGGCCCACCGGGTGTGCGCTCGGCCGAAACCGGGCGTCGACAAGCAGAGCAAGCACAGGCCATGGCATGATCCGTTCAAGGATGTTCACTCGGCTCACGCCAAGAGATTTCAGGATTTTGAACCGGATGACATCCGTCCAGCCGGGGGAGCGGCCACGCCATTCCGGTGCGAATCCGCTTTGCCGCATGGCGTCGGCAAGGGCCTGAGGTGTGAAGTAACTGACGTGAATCTCGGGCTCGACATACCCCCATTTGAGGAAATCGTTCGGCGCGGTCGCGGCGTTTCCCGTGGTCAGAAAAAGCCAGCCACCGGGTTTGAGCAGGCGCCGCAGTCGCGCCAGCAACGGGAGCGGATCGACGACATGTTCGATCACCTCGATGGCGGTGATCACATCGAACGAGCCGGCGAGCGCGTCGAGTTCGTCGTCGCGCAGGATCGGCAGGCCGATGGCGCGTGCCTTTTCGGCCCAGGCTCCGGTGTCGATGCCGAAGACATTGGTATGGCCCGCCGCGCGCAGGTGGCGGACAAGGGCGCCGTTGCCGCAGCCAAAGTCGAGCCAGCGTGCGTCCGCGGGAACCAGTTCACTTACGATGCGGCGAATTCCGCGCCACTCGTAGCGGCGGACAGTCGCTTCGGGATGCTCAAACTCGAACGCGTAGTCGACGAACGGGTCGGAGCCCTCGCCGCGGTAGTAGCGTTCATCATAGATCGTCGCGAAGTCCCTCCATGGCTCCACGACAAAGCCAAAGCCGCAGACACCGCACCGACTCAGCGAAAATGTCCGTCCGCTGCGACGTCCGGTCTTCTCACCCACTGGAAAGGCGGGCGCGCGACATATGGGACACGGACGATCGGTCATGGCGGCAAGGTGTCGGTCAATGCCGCGACTCGTAGACCCAGCGGTTGGCCTCGAGCCAGCGCAGCGTGCGGAGTATGCCTTGCTCGATCGTGAGCTTCGGTTTCCAGCCGGTGGCCTGCACTTTCTTCGTGTCGAGGAAGATGAAGGGGTTGTCGCCGATCCAGCCGCGGTCGCCGCCGGTATACTCGAGTTTGGGTTTCAGCCCAAGGGCGGCGCAGATGTAGCCGATGCTGTTGTTGACCTCGACGTATTCCGGAGTGCCGAGGTTGTAGACCTGCGTGCGGTGCTTCGCTTCCCGCGCTGTGTGCGATCCCGTAACGTGAAGGATCGCATCGATGCAATCCTGAACATAAAGGTAGCTCTTGCGCTGCCTGCCGTCGCCGAGCACGCGCAATCGGTCGGGGTGGTCGAGCAGTTGCTTGTAGAAATCGAAGACGTGGCCGTGCGTGTAGCGTTCGCCGAGGATCGAGACGAAGCGGAAGATGTAAGCCTCGTCGAGTTGCCCGCCCTCGGCGTAGGACGAGATCAATCCCTCGCCGGCGACTTTCGAGGCGGCGTAGAGGGATGTCTGGATCGGAAAGGCATCGGTCTCGGGCGTGGGGCGCTCTGGCGTGACGAGCGCCTCGCCGTAGGTCGATCCCGTAGAGGAGAATGCGATGCGACGCACGCCGTTGGCACGCATGGCCTCGAGGACGTTGAAAGTCGCGATCGTGTTTTGTTGGAGGTCTTTCTCGGGATGCGCCCAGCCGTCCTTGATGTCGGCATTGGCGGCGAGGTGGACGACGAAATCGCACCCGGCCATTGCGCGAGCGAGGCCGGATAGATCGAGATTGTCGCCCCGGACGAGTGTGAAGAGCGGATGCCTCAGGGCGCCGGCAAGAAACGGCTCCTGGCCGGTGGAGAAATTATCCCAACCGGTGACGCGCACGCCGTGGGCGAGAAGGCGGTCGGCCATGTTTGATCCAATGAAACCTGCGGCACCGGTAACGAATGCGTTTTTCATGAGTTTGGAGTTCTGGAAGCGCCTGGAGAGGATCCAACCGTTTCGACAGTGCCCCCCGCCAAGTCCGGCGACGTTGTTGGGGGTGCCCATCGAGGTACATGAACAAACCGGAACCGAACGACCGCGCGCAACCACGTCAGCGGGTCGCGGATGACGGAGACTTTCTTTCCTTCCTTGAAGGAGCGGGAGCGATAGTTCACTGGGATTTCGACAGGAACGTAGCCACGACGGATGAGTTTGATTACGATTTCCCAATCGAAGTCGAATCGATCGCACTCGAGCGGCATTCCGTGAATGCAATCGCGTCGGAAAACCTTGTACATCGTAAACGGATCCTTAAGCCAGACTCCGTAAAACACATTGAGCAACATCGTAAAAAACCAATGTCCCATGTTTAGCGCGAACGACGTGACGGGCTGCCCGCTGAACCGCCGCATTTTCCAGGCCCTCCCTCCGTGACGGGCCCCGAGGACGAAGGCTTCACGGTGATTCAAAAGGGGATCGAGCAGCGCGTCGTAGTCCTCTAGGTCGTATTCGAGATCCGCGTCCTGAATGATGATGAAGTCGCCTGTTGCCACCGACAACCCTGTGCGCACGGCAAACCCCTTTCCCCGGGGGCAGTCTTCCAAGAGGACGCGGACGCCAGGGCGGTGGGCATACTGGTTGACGATTTCACGCGTTCCATCGGTCGAATTGCTTTCGACCACGATATACTCCACGTCGAACGCGGGCAACGAATTTGCCAGGCGACGGTCAAAGGCGGTTTTGAAGGTGGCGGCCTCGTTGAAGACGGGGACGATGATCGAAAGCCTCGGTTTGGCTGGTTTTTCGCAGCGGTGCCCCATGATCACCATCCCGCTGGCGACGAGCCGGCGGTCGCGAACGCGCATTCCTCGAGGCAGCAGCGAACCAAGTGCGAGGATCAATTTTGTAAAGACAGGCACGCGGAACTTGAGAAAGTGTGCCTCGATGTAGTCGAAGTTCAGGATCTTGTATCCGGGCTGCCACGCGAGTGTCCGAAATCCCTCGGAGAAGAGCAGGCCTTCAAGGGTCTTGCGATTGAAGTAGGAGAGGTGCTCGGGCTTGAACTCCATCCAACGGGAGGACATCAGGCGCGCCGACCATGAGTCGAGCGTGGGGGTTGCGATGAGGATGACGCCATCCGGGCGCAGGACCTTGAACAGGACATGCACGAAGTGTCTCGGATCGCGCACATGCTCGATCAAATCGGCCATGACGCATACGTCGAACTCGCCCTCGCGATGCGCGATGACGTCTATCTCGCCGCAAAGTACCTCCCCGGCGAGGCCGTCTGCGGCAAGTTTTTTCCGCGCAGTTTCGCAAGCATGCTCCGAATACTCTACTCCCGTGACATTGAATCCGCGGCGTGCTGCGGCGACCAACAGGGGACCGCTGCCGCTGCCGATCTCAAGCAGTCGTCC
>JBGTJY010000604.1:0-7320 GCA_041744855.1 Candidatus Hydrogenedentales bacterium | reverse complement strand
TCGTGGTGATCATGATCGTCCCCGTTACGGGCGGCGTAGTCGAGTCCGCGGACTGCAAGCTCGCACATCCCGTCACTGAAAGTAGGATCGCTAAAGTAGTCGCGGCCGGCGTCGATTTCACGTGAGGTTCTCCTGGGTTCTGGTCGAAGTCAGGGAACGATACGGAAGGGATAGCGCACGATCAAGGCGAAAGGTTCGGAGTTCCGCGTTCACGTGGCGGAGTGAGTACAAAACCTACGATGTTCGGAGCGACCCCAGCCGCGTGAACGCGGAACTCCAAACATCAATCAAACAGGCGCGCCGAAACGTTCCGGGTCGAACGGCCAGATCACCGAGATCGTGCGCGGGTTTCCGTCGCCATCGGCGGGGATGTACGTCACGGTAACCGGTGCGCCGCTCACTCCGAGCACGCCGCGGCCGTCGGCGTCGAGGAGGTCGTCGATCGCGCGGCCGTTGATGCCGACGATCGTGTCGCCGGGACGCAATCCACGCTCACCAGGACGCACGGCCGGCATCGACTTTTTCACCACGATGTAGCCGCCCAACACAGCGCCGTCGATCGAGGCGACACCTTGTGTCGCCGAGATTGACGTCGACGCAGACGTGAATCCCATATCTTCCACCGATGCAGGTTGCGGAGCATTTTGGAATTCAACGCCGACGAGCACGGTCAACGATGCGGCTGCGCCGATCATGACGCCGCCAAACGACGCTGCATTCGACGCGACTGCGGCAGCACGCGGCGCGGCCGACGTGATACGTTGCGCCCATTCCGGCATGACGGGCCCAATGGCGAGACCCGCGACGATTTGCTCGATGCGCTTGCGGGGACGCGACGGGAGAATCTGTCCAATTTCTTCGACTTGGCGCACTTGATAATAGCGCTGCAATTTGGCACGGGCGAGGCGCAGGCGTTTCTTCATGGTATCGACGCTGATACCTAACGCATCGGCGGCATCGGCGGCGGTGTGGCCTTCGAAATAGTAGAGCGTGATCGCTTCGCGCAGTTTGGGCGAGAGCGTCTCGAGCGCTTCGGTCACGTGCTCGAGGCATTCTTGTGTTGCGGCGGAACACGAGGGGTCGGGCTCGACAGGGATGCCGCCGCCGTTTTGCTGCACATGCCTATCGGCGAGCCGACGGCGGTATTCGCGCGCGCGAATCCAGTTGAGCGACGCATTGCGCGCAATACGGCGAATCCAGACCAGAAACGCGCCAGGCGCTCTCAAGCGCGCGAGATTCGTCCAAGCCATCAGGAAGACGTCTTGGGTGAGGTCGTCTGCCGCGGCCCAGTCCCCCACTCGGCTCAACGCGAGGCCGTGCACCATCCCGTAGTAGTTCTCAACCAGGGATTCGAATGCGCCGGTATCGCCAGCCTGGGCGCGCTCAACCAAGAACCGCGTGGATTCGGGACTCATGGACTCAGTATACCTCCCTGCCGCTCCTACGTGAAAGGACACTCCGAGGGAAACAAAGGGGATACCCGTCGGAATTCCGACATCTAAGCGACTGGAAAATAAGGGGTTAAAACGAAAAGCGCCCTCAGGCTAACCTGAGGGCGGCGATTTAACAGAATTGCAACTGCTTATTCGAACTTCTTACCGGAAATCGTGATTGTCTCGTCTTCACCCGGGGGCAGGACGAGGTTGCCGTTGAGTTCGCCGGACTCAGGATTCAAGCTCACGACAAAATCGAAGGCCTGACCCATGATGTCGACGCGCCCTTTGAGTTCGTTGTCGGTCCATGCGACGTTGGTAACTGGGGCCTCGTACATCGAGCCGAGCATGTTCACGTGCCAAACGCCGGTTGCGGCGTTTCGCGGGAAATAGGCCACGCCCTGGATGGAAGGGTTGTCTTCGCCCTGATTCACGTCGGCGTAGAAGATGTCGCCGCCGTGTTTGGCCACGAGCCCGTCGCCCAATTGGCGCATTGCCTCTTGGGCGCTAATCGGCCGTTGACCGTCCTTGACGTAGTAATCGACAAAACCGATCATCATTTCGTTGAACGACTCGCTGCCGAAGCGCACGTTCTTTGTCGGATCGGGGTTATCCGGATTGTTCGCCGAGTTGTCCCAGTGCGCGACGCAATCGATGCGCGTGCCCTTCGGGACGTACAACGGCTCGGCGAATTCGTAGCCCGTCTGCCAGTTGAAGTCGTAGTCGCTGACCGACAGGATTTTCTCGCGGCGGCCATCCGGGAAGCGCGCGGTATACGTGAAATCCTTGCCGCGGTAGTGCAAGTGCGGCAGGAGCGAGGTGATGTACGCGTCCTGCGTGAAGGTGTACGACGCACGCGCGCCGTAATCGTCCGCGCCCGCGGGGATTTCAAAGCTCGCGTTCTGCACCCAGAGATTGATGAGCTCTTTATCGACCTTGTTGCCTTCCGCGAAATACAGGCCAATCTTGGTCGCGTCGGACTCCGCCGTATCCGCGGGGTGATAGTGCATGTCGCCGATGATGGGGACATTCGCCTTTACCAAACGGCCGGTATTTTCGGGAAACACCATCGGGTCCATGCCCGCGGCCCAGGCGCCGATCCATCCGCGCTCGCCGCCTTCATTACCCTGCCAAAGGATGACGTGGTGCACAACCTTGCGGTTGCCAGGGATAACCTCGACTGCCTTCACCCAGGTGTCTTCCGTTAATCCGGTTGCGCCGGTCAGATCATGGAATTGATCCGGGCCGCCCGCGGGCAGGTCGATCTTGTTGAACTCGACCACAAGATCGGGCTGACCGAGGCGCCAACCGTTTTCTGGAAACTCCGGAAGGGGCGGCAGATCGCTGGGGTCGCCTTGCTTGGTGCCTTGCTCAATCCACCGCACGATCGTCGCGCGTTCGTCCGCGGTAAGTTTGCGTTCGTTCTTGAAATGGCCGATACCTTCATCCGCATGCCAGGGCGGCATGACGCCTTCATCGAGCGCCTTCTGGATCGATTTCGCCCAGGGACGCACTTCCTCGAACGACATCAACGACATCGGCCCGATGTCCCCTGCACGGTGACACATCACGCAATTCGCATTCAGAATCGGCGCGACGTCTTTAGTATAGGTCGGGCTTTCCGGCACTGCCCCGCCCGCCACAAACGGCACCGCCAACACCGCGAAGCCTACGCTCCTACGAACTAGCTCCCTCGCTATCATGATCCGCATTTCCTCCCTCGATTCAGTTTTCGTACGGTGCTTCTGAAATAGACGGCGGAATCTCGCACAAAGTTGCAAAGGATTCCGTCCGACCCCTGCTGCAGAATCGCTAGAGCAAGGTAGATGCCATGAAATAACTTATCGTTAAACTACTGCATTTGCTGTACTTAATGCAACCCTGGGACTCAACACGACACCCAATCGGTTGGTCGAATGCCGCCGCAATTTTGCAAATCTCGCAGCCGAAAGGCATTTCCAACCACTGCGGCAGTGGACTCCCCAAGCAAGACCCGAACGCGTCAGGGTGCGCGGCGGTGCACCTGTTCCACGGCGAACGCGGCTTCGGGGCCGTGGCAGACCGCGCAGGTTTCGAATCCGCTGGCGGGGTTGGCGTTGAGCGCCGCGTGTTCGTTGGCGAGCTCTGAGTCGTGGCACGAAAAGGCTCCGCAAGGAGGTCACGACTCTTTTCGCTGTGTATAACGAACTGGATTACTTCCTCCCCAGGTCCGGAAAGAAAAGGCTCCGCAGGGAGGTGACCCATTCGAGCCGATCGCGCGTGATTTGCGCACCGGCCGTCAATGCGGCGATCTCGTCTCGCGACGGACAGCGTTCGAGCACCCCGTAAACCTCGGCGAGGCCACGCTCCCGTTTTGGGTCGTCCTGATCGCTAGACATTCCCGCGATTCGCCGCACAGCAGAGGCGGCTATTGCTTCGAGCAGCGGTCCGCCTGCTTTTACGAACCCGCCGTCTACGCTCAATTGCGTAGGCGAAGCGAGCTCGACCGCGAATACGCCAGCGCCCGTTGGACGCCACGCCGGGTCCCACGGCGCGGAACGAGGAGGGTCTTTGCTGGCGCACGGACGGCGACGGAAAAGACTTTCTAGTGCTTGTGGACGACGCAAAGGCCGTTAACGAAATGTACGTTACGGGTATGTGCGTGCCCAACGGCGTCAGAACGCAACGAACCTAAACTTCAAATCGGGATTCGAAACTCCTCTCTCACTTCGGCCTCGGGAAGCTCGGTTACAGTGTCCAGAGTCGGGATTCAGCCGAGTTTAAGTGACTTCTCGTCGCAGGCATTTATCCGTTTTTTTACTGTTACTCCGCACATGGCTTCGCGACAGTTCCTGGCAAATGCACGATCTGGATGTCATAAGCTGACCCCGCTTCGTATTTCTTAATGAAATCATGGAATGATTCGCTATGTTCCTGGCCGTCCGCCGGATCCACGAAAGTTAAGTCCGTTCCCGCTGGGGTCCCATCGCCGCTCATCTCGATCAGGAAACGCGCATGGACCCATTGGGAGGTTGGATTCGTTCCCTCCTTCGTCGTAACGATGAGCGGGCCGTGTTTCTTCAACATCGCGTACCAGCCAGCGATGGTTGGATTGGAAGGCCACTCGGCTTGAAGGCCGACTGCCGCAAGGAATTTCTTCTCCTGGTCGTCGGTAATTCCATCGCCAGCCTCAAACTTAACGCGCCAGACGCCTCCTTCGTAAGGATCGAGGGCGGCCGCAATCGATTTGTTCTGTTGCGACTTCCAATTGAGCAACATCGCGGTGGTCGCCGCCCAGCACGTGTACTGCGATGGCTGGGTGATTTTATAAACCGTGCAGGGCACACGGTAGAACGGGATGTTTTGGCCGTAGCGCAAACCGACTGCTACTAAGCAGGCGGCAACCGTGGTCGCAAAAGTTCTGGAATGCATGAACCTTCTCGCTCCTTTTCATGGCTCAGTATGTTTATTCTTTTTCTCGATCCCTGGGGCAGACGTCCGTACTTCGACGAACGGTACGCCAGATCGCTTGCGCGGCGTTCTTACCGTTAGAGCCGCTTACGGACATATACCACCAATACCGGCTTCCAATCGGCGGTGGTCGGCGCAATAGGGGCTTCAAGATCGAGAACTTGCTCCGTGTAACTAAAGAGCGCAGTGTCCGTCTCAAAGTTCTTACGCACAAATCCTGTCAGGGATTGTGTAACTTGAGCTGGCGCAATCCGAGGGATTCTGCCACCACAGACCGGAATTGGTTTCCCATCCGGATCAGGCGCCACGTCCAACTCGTTCACACTAAGGGTAGGACCTTGCCCCACGTGCAGTGCCAAGTGCTGGACAGTCCCTTGGGCATTGATTTCGACGCACTGTATGATCACTTCATATTTCCCAGCTTCTAGAGGCCCAACGATGCTCTTCAGTGGCGCCCCACTTTGCTCGACGGGATTGGAATCGAAAGCCACATTGTATTTGTCGAATTTCAGGATATCTGTGGATGTTTCCGGCGTTTGCGTGTCCAGCGGACGCTTCAACGCGCCTTTGGCGATCATGATATCCAGCGCGGCCTTCTTCTGGTCTTCCGTAAGCTCTTGCGCGAGTGCGCCGGCCGCGTACGCGCACATGAGGGAAATCACCACCACGAATTGCATTATCCGTCGTCCCATGGTCCTGCTCCTTCAAGGTTGTGTTCTATGCTTATACGATTGGCAACTCCAGCGGAGGCGACACATGAATCACTCGCGCCTTCGCATCGTTCACGGATTGGTATGCGCGCGGATCGACCGCAAGAACGGTTTCGAGCAAACAACTCGGCGCCATACGCATTCAGAATGTCAAAGGTGCCGCCGCCCAGATCCGCAATCCCGAAGATTCCCGATTTGCCCAGGCTGTACCCCATCAAGGCCGCGGCTAGTTCATTGAGCGTGCCGAGGCCGGTGAAACCCGCCGCACCGACGATGGCCTGCGTGGCGCGCCGTTGCGCGTCGTTGAAAACCGCGGGGACGGTAACGAGAACGCCTTTAGCCGATTCGCCGGTCAGTTCCTCGGCCTGCCGGATCCGCCACTCGAGGAAGCGCGCCGCGATCTCCGCGGTAGTCCAGATGCGGCCGTATTTGTCGACGAGACCGGGAATGATGTCTTCACCCCGCACGCGCTTCGCGATCACACAGACGTGTTCCGGGTGCAGTCTCCGGTAGCTTTTTGCCGCCCGGCGTACAAGGGTTTTTCCGGATCGCCGTCCTCGAACCCGAAGGCCGTCGGCGTACTTGGATTGCCATCTGGATCGGGGATGACTTCCACGTGCACGTCGTTCGTCTTGCGGGCCACTTGGGTGGTCTCCGTACCGGAGTCCACCACAAATACCGTGCCTTTTTTCTTCCGTGCCATGGTTCCGTCTCCTTAGTTGTGGTTGCTTCTACCGCATCAGGCTGGACGACGGTGCGAACCTAAAGACGATTACGAGCCGTGGGCGCGTCACGACGCCCCCAAGTAGGAAGCCTTGGCGGACTAGCGCCGCTATCTTCCCTTCCTGGCTTGCCAGACGGCAGTCCTGAACGCCCACAATCTCGTCTCGCGCGTAGTCCACCCGATCAGACCGTTCCATCGGATAAATGCGGAACTGTGGCATCGTTTCCAACAAGTGGTGTTCAGAGGAGGACCGCATCGAGATCGGATTCGGGGTCGATACGAATGGACTGGTGCAGCTCGCCGTCATGGACACCCATTCCCATAAGTCGCTTCAGGCGGAGGTGGACGCGTCGAGCGCGCTCACCCACGCCACGCGGAAATAGGACATGTGGGCAGAACGCGCATTCTCCCTGTACTGCATTGAACCAACGTGGGCGACGGGCCGGGGGACACCGATCCGGCGCCCGCTTACCGAGGAGTTTCCGTCCCATGAAGACCTTTTACGCCGGCTATGCCGCGCCATCGCCCCTCTTCGTCTCAGATGAGGTCCTGAATGACATTACCATGTGCGATGTGAGCACTAGCATGAAAGACAAGGGCTTCGAACCGGAGATCTCCAAGCTCGAAACGATGTACCACGCGAATTGCGCCTACCTTGAGTGCAAGGAACGGGAACGCCCCGGGGACCGCGTCGCCGTGATCGCCTATGCGGGTACCGCGACCACGTGTTGTACGTTTCAGGTCGCCGGCACGCATGCGCAACGCATCGCAAACGCGTTTCACCTGACTGCGCGGTTTTCGCGTCGCAGGCCCGAGTCCCGTCCGCATCCTCGCCTACTCGGATGGCCACGACGGCCATCCCCGGCCCGCGATCAAACTCGCGAACAAACTGAAAAAATCCGGGTCCTTATCGAGACCTTCGGCATCGGCACCGATCCGTCGGACGTGGATGAAACGTTCCTGAATGCTGTCGCGACTCGGACCGGCGACTTCATTCACTACT
>JBGTJY010000603.1:0-2226 GCA_041744855.1 Candidatus Hydrogenedentales bacterium | reverse complement strand
GCCGGAGAATTCAATCACTCCGGCCGCGTCGATGGGCACGAGCTTGGTGCCCGGGAATTCCTCATCGGGAAACACGTACCTGTACTGTGATTTCTTGACAGGCGGAACCTTCGGATCTTCCACTCGTTCTTTGGCGCGGTTGTGGCCGAAGTGGTCAAAGTTCTCGAAGGCAAGTCCGAGCGGGTTCATTTTGCGGTGGCAGTTCCAGCAGTAAGCCGCTTCCGTCACTTTCATCCGTTCCCGCAGGGTCTGGTGTGGTGCAACGGGAAGCTGGGCATCGACCATGATCGGAACATCCGGAATCGTGCCGCCGAGCAGGCGTTCGCGAATCCACTTCCCGCGCTTGATTGCGTGGTTATCTTCGTTATCGGAGTGGGCCACCAGCCAGCTTGGCTGGGTAAGGATACCCATGCGCTGGCTGGGTAGAAGCGTGATCGGTTGTTTCAGGGAGAAATCACCTATGTCATACGCGAAAAGGGCCTCGGTGACCGGCACGGACCCCACTTTTTTTCCGGCGGCGGCTTCGTCGCGCCGGTTGTCGATTTTCATCGCCACCTTGTTCGCGATGCGATGAGCGATGAACACCTGATTCGTGGTCAATAATTCCCGAAACACGTCCTTATCTTGAGCGAGGATGTGAAGCACGAGTTCATCCGTATCCGCGACCAGCGAACGTGCATCGTAATTTTGGCCGTGAACCTTCTGATCCTTAAAGACCTCAACCGCCTCAGGGTAGCGGAAGTATTCTCGGAAGAAACGCAGGATCCGCGGCTTTTCGGTAGACGCATCGTTGAGTAAACGCATCGCCTCTCTTGTCACATCGGCGGGCGTCGTCAGTCGGCCGGAATAGGCGGCCTTCAACAGCGCCTCGTCCGGCGGGCGATCCGTCAGAGCGTAGGCAATGGCGAAGGCCAGCTCGCCCGGCGTCAGCAAGCGGGGTTTCTCGGCATTCGGAGCCCCGCCGAGTTCCATGCGAAACACTGCCTCGGGATGCAACAGGATCGCCGCGAGCGTGGCCCGAGTACCGATCACGGCTCCTCCGGATTTCACATTGGCGTCGTGCGCTGTCGCGTAGTCCTTCTGTTCGGCGTCGCTCGGGTCGCGCTTTAGCACGAGGCGAAACTGCGCCCGAATCGCCGCCGCGATCTGCGCAGCGGTCGCGGGGGGCAGATCGCGGAGCAGCGGTAGAAACTCCTTTGGCGGTTCCGGCTTGCGATTCGGGGTTTCTACGGCATTACGCGTCTGCGATTCGGCTACGTCCTGGGCATTCTGCACCAATACCGCCGCCATCGACTCGTCGATGACGAGGGCCTCCGAGAGGTAGCGGAAACCCTCGCCGGACGGCACGGAGAACGGCGCGGAAACCGCCCCCGCCTGGGCTGCCCGCGGCGCGGACTCGGGCGGTACGATCCCCTCGATCAACCCGAGGTAAATCTCATTGTTCAACCGCCAGGCCCGAGGCGGAGCATCGAGCGGAAGATGAATCTCCCCTTTGAAAAGGGTATCGTGATCAACGTAGTTGCCCGTTTTCAGTAAGCCGGCGCGAATCCTGCCATTCGCACCCGCCTTGATCATTTCGGCATCGAACCAAGCCAGCAATGGTTCGATCGCCTCCGCTTTCGGTTTCGGCGAGCCGGCCGGCGGCATCTCGCCGGCTCTCAGACGTTCCGCCACGGCCGTCCATTTATCCAGATCCTTTCCATTGACGATTTCCGCCTCAAGCAGGACGAGCGACAATTCTCCCTGCGGTTCTTTGCGGCCGTGGCAATTGATGCAATACGTTTGGAAGAAGGGGACGACCACGGTTTGAAACCGGACTCGATCCGGCTGAACTGCTAAACCGGCAGGCGGGGCCGCCGCGAGCGGCAACGTCCAAATAATGACCGCCGTCGCCCACGCGAGGCAACGTGCGATTCGTCGAGCGCTACGATTGAAGTACACGAAAGGCAGCTCCGCCAAGAAACCTAGTGAATTCATGAATCGCGCGAGTCCGCAAAGCATTCTTGTGGAGGTCGACGCGTGCTTGTGGAGGTCGACGCGTGGTCGATTCGCTTCGAACCATAGACGGAGCGACTTACCGTCGACGGTCGCGGCGGATGAAGGTGCAAAAGCACTGTCATGGGCGAGTTTGCGTTTTCGATGATGCGCGCACCGTGAGCGCAACTACCTCACGATAGTTTTTTGCAAACTCGTTGTCCAGCGACGGGAAGGCTGCCAGGCACGCTC
>JBGTJY010000602.1:0-3132 GCA_041744855.1 Candidatus Hydrogenedentales bacterium | reverse complement strand
TTTGTGGTACTTTCTTGGACATTTCAGACGCCGGCGCACGCGAACAACCCTTCCCGCATGCTTGGGAGCGACTCGAATGTACGCCGGATGGCCCTGGGGAGCACCAACCTTTCCTCCTGTAGAACCCGGTGAGTCTTCGTTCCTGCCGATTCGGATTCTTCGTCGCCGATATTCCATGTGTGCCGATTGAAGAATTCGCTCAAAGCTGCGATGAACTTGTACCCCTCGACTTGTGGCATGCTGTTTCGGCGAATCGGCGAAATCCACGTCTGACCTGGATTCGGCGGACTTTCCAATTGCCCTCAATTCGGATGTCAGCAGCCGGACGGCTTCACAGTCGGCATGGTTGTAGCGGATCAATTGCTGTTTCACATCTTCGTCGCCCATCGAGTCTTCCCATCGGTGCCTCCACACCAAGCTTTGCAGACCGCTCGCCTCAGGCGAATCCCAACTCGCCCCGATGACAGAACCCAGCGACTTGAGACTGTTGGATGTCGACGGAAAGTACACTTTCCCGAAAACGAATTCGTTCAGGTTGACGAGTCGCTGCTCAATTCGCGCTAGATCGAGGCCATAACGTTTCGACATGCAGCGAAGTGATTTCGACTCGTAACTCCCGTAGTGAAAGATTGGTGCGTCGCCGAACGTATCAGCGACGTTCACAAAGTTTTGAAATATGGCACACTCGTCATAGGGTCTGTCTGCCCAAAACGAATGACGGACTACGGCGTCGTTGACCTTGACGTGTACGCCAATCAAATAATCGAACCCTCGATCAGGAACACCTTCGATGTCGAGATACATTTCGACAGCGTGATCGGGGATAACTGGCGGTTGCTCGATGTAGATCTTTCGTTCTCGCAGAGCAAGTGCCTGCAATTCGACATTGAACTTAGGAACCGGCGCGTTGGCTCCTTTGCGTCGTCGACGGGGGCGATACACAAACGACAGTTGGTTGACGGTGAAGATACCGCGTGTCCCGTATTTCTGTTTGAGCTTGGGCGTCATCCGCTCCAGCAAGCTGAGGTTGTCCGTGTCTTTTGCTTCAACAAGACACCGTTGACGAAATGGACAGGTGACGCAGTATTGGTTCAGATGCAGCGGCGGAGCAGAAATACTGGGGTCTCTTTGGGATCGTAGCCAATCGATGCTTTCTTCGACAAGCGAGTAGAGCGTATTTAGTCGGACGCGTTGTGGTTCTCCTTCGTAGGGGATGGCGACTCCATGCGTCGGCCGTTGAAGACAATGTTTGCCGATGACGTATCCAGCGAAAGCCAAAGCGAGTTTCTGCTCGGCGGTAATCGAGTACGTTCCGACGGAAATGCGGGGTTCATACAGCGTGTGTCGTTTCGGCGCCTGTTGCTTGGATGGGTATAGTGCGTCGCACCATGCGTCCAAGTCTTCGTGAGCAATGCGACCGTTTGAACACAGGTTCTCCTCCATATTCAAAGGCGCGACCTTGTTACCGCAATCCGCGATGTGCATTCGGCTGTTCACCCTTGCTCGCTTTACCAGAAGCTCTTCATAGTCGTGCGCGGAACAGTTCGCATCATCGCGAAGAAGGAAGAACGCCTTGCGTTTGCATTGATGAACGGCGACAACGGCATCGGTCGAGATCGGGTTGGACATGGCGTTGCCGCTCATAACTCGCGTAAGAACTTCATCAGGTCGGGATCGTCTCGCCACTGCCGTTTCGATGTTGATTCCTCTTCCGGCGCGCAGGCGGCAACGTCCAAGGCGTGGCGGCGTCCTCGTCTGCGGCGGCAAGTCGGACCCCCACAACACGGCCGCGTTTCTCAGCTTCCGAGACCATCGCTTCAACCGTGGAGCGGTCGATCTTCCGTATACTCGACAGAAAAGCCCATTGGTCTGCGTGAGGCAGCAAGCTGTTGTCGAGGAAGACACTATTGTTTAGCTCGCGTGGTTGCTTCTGCAGCGGTAACGCGATCAGATTGCCAAAGCCGCCCTGGGGAAGAGTGTCTTGATTTGGAAAAAAGCGGTCATATGATTCGAGCCCGATATCAGGTCGGCGTTCCATCGTTTCCGTCAGGATGTGCGCGCCGAGTTTGCGGGCCATTGCGGCGGAAATGGTCTCCTCGAAAAACAGCCAATTGTGTCCTCCATTGCCGAATCGAGATCGCTCCAAAGCGGCCGGCAGGTTCATTCGATGGCATGTTTCCAGTATCGCTTGCGCATCCTCCTGCCAGTGTGTCTTGTCCAAGTCCGCTGCCGGGAGCTATAACCGAAAGTCGTGTTCTATGAGCTGAAGAAAAAGCGGCGTATCCTGCTGGTGATATTGGAATTTCATTTCACTAGCGGCCCGACGAGGGCACGGAGGATACGCCATGCGACAGGTTACGCCAGAAGCCTTGAGCGGTCCAGAAGGTGCGTTTGATTCGGAGGCCGTGGCCTTCCGAGCGCAATTTGGCGAGGCGAGCCCCTTGGACGAGTTGGTCCGCACGGGAGCCCAGCGGATGCTTCAGTTGGCCATCGAGACGGAGGTGAACGACTTCCTCGTCGAGCACGCCGAGCGGCGCGACGCGGCCGGCAAGCGGCTGGTGGTCGGCAACGGCTCCCTGCCCAAGCGAAAGATTCTCACCGGCGCCGGTCCGCTGGAGGTCGAACAGCCGCGAGTGCGGGACAACTCCTCGGAGAAAGCGAGCCGCGTCCACTTCTCCTCGAAGATTCTGCCGTCTTACCTGCGGCGGAGCCGATCGATCGAGGAACTGATTCCGTGGCTCTATCTCAAAGGCGTTTCCACGGGCGATTTTAGCGAAGCCCTGCAAGCGATCGCCGGTCCGGACGCCACGGGGCTCGGCCCGAACGTGATCGTGCGACTCAAGGAACAATGGTCTCAGGAGTACGACGGATGGAGCCGGCGGGACCTGTCCGCGAAAGAGTACACGTCTACCTGTGGGTCGACGGCATCCACGTGAACGTGCGGCTGGAAGACGAGGCCAATCGACGGCAGTGCCTGCTGGTCGTCATGGGGGCGACCGTCGACGGGCACAAGGAACTCGTGGCCGTGGTCGACGGCTATCGGGAGAGCGCTCAGAGTTGGTACGAGCTGCTCGTGGACCTCAAGAATCGGGGGCTGACCAGGTCGCCGAAGCTGGCGGTCGGAGACGGGGC
>JBGTJY010000601.1:0-7584 GCA_041744855.1 Candidatus Hydrogenedentales bacterium | reverse complement strand
CTGTGCGGCGAGTTCTTCCACTGATGACCGAGTTGCTCGCCCAGATCACCGAAGTCAGCGATGGCGTCGTGCGTGTGGCCGAGGGGCGCAGTGATACGACGCTGATCCTGATCCTCGTCCTTGTGGCGATCGTCGGATGCGTCGGTGCGTATTTTTGGAAAATCGGCATCCCGGATCAGCAGGTCCGCCGCGACGAAAGCAATCAGCGGCAAAAGACGCACGAGCAACAGGTCGAGATCAGCCGCACGATCAGCCAGACATGCGTTGCGATCGGCGGTCAGCTCCACGAACTGCACGGCGACGGCGAGGTCTGTGTGACGAACACCGACACGCTGGTCGCGATCGAGCGGGCGCGGCTGCGCGCGCTGGTGAAAATCAACGAGCGATTCGAGGGAATCCTGACGGCGGAAATCGGCGAGATTCGCGCGATCCTCGAACAAAACTCGACGTCACTCCAGCGAGGGCAATCAATTCCCGACGCGTGACGCGATGAATTCGCAAACCTGCACCACCGAACCGATTCACGTCAGCGAACTGCTCGCGGCGGTGATGGCCCGATATGGACTGGAGATTTCCGATGGACTGGAATCAGATGCTCGCGACCGGCCGACAATGGGCGGCGACGTCGGTGACGGCACCGGCATGGGCGGTCGCCGGTGCGATCCTCCTGGCGGCAGTGACCGGTAGCATCTTGCTGGGACTGGCCGGTGCGGCGCTGTTGATTGTCCCGGCACGGATCAGCCGTTGAGCGCGAAAAAGCAATCGGCCGCCCGCGCCGAGTACCGGAAGAACAAGGCGGCGGAGCACTCGCGCAAGGATAGCGCGAACCTGCGCGATATCGGCCCGCTGCCCAAAGTCGCCAAACCGGCACGACGCAAGCGCGCGGCAAAGTCGCTGCGCGCCTGGGCGCTGACGTATTTCCCCGAGCGGTTCCCCCTGCCGTTCTCGCGCGATCATGACCGCGCCATCGACACGCTCGAGCGAGTCGTTCGACGAGGCGGCAATTTCGCGTTCGGCATGCCGCGCGGATCGGGCAAAACAACACTGTGCGAGGTCGCGGTTATGTTCGCGGCCTGCGAGGCGATGCGCCGATTCATTGCGCTGATCGGCGCGACCGGCGCGGCGGCGACGGAAATGCTCGAATCGATCACGGGCGAGCTCGAAAGCAACGAGCTGCTCGCCGCCGATTATCCGGAGGTCTGTTATCCGATTCAGTGCCTGGAGGGGATCAGCAATCGGCGCACCGGTCAGACGATCGAACGCAAGCGCACGCAGATCGAGATGAACAAAAAACGTCTGGTCCTGCCGACGGTCGACGGCAAGCCGACGTCGGGGATTGTGATCGACGCGCGCGGATTAACGGGCCGCATTCGCGGGATGAAATTCAAGCCGCCGGGCCAACCGCCGATCCGCCCCGACCTGGCGATCATCGACGATTGCCAGACCGATGCGTCGGCCTACAGTCATGCGCAGTGCCAGAAGCGCGAGGCGACGATCAAGGGATCGATCCTGGGACTGGGCGGACCGGGCAACAAGATACCGGCGGTACTGCCGTGTACGGTGATCCGCCGCGGCGACGTCGCCGACCGGTTGCTCGATCGCGGAATCTCGCCGGAATGGAATGGATTCGTGACGCGGCTGGTCGATGCGATGCCGCCGAGCATGGAGCTGTGGGAGCGGTACAACGAGCAGCGCGTCGCGAGTCTCCGCGAGTACGGCGACATTCGCCTGGGCACGGATTTCTATCGCAAAAATCGCAAGAAAATGGATGCGGGCGTGGAGCTCGCGTGGCCCGAGCGATTCGACGCCGCCGCCGGTGAAATTTCGGCGGTCCAGCACGCGATGAATTTGCGCTACGAGGACCTCCACGCTTTCCAATGCGAATATCAGAACGAGCCGCCGGACGAAAACGAGGCGGATGATTTCCTCGACGCGCGCGGCCTGCGATCGCGAATCAACGGACTGCCGCGCGCCGTCGTGCCGGTCAACGCCGAGTACTTGACGGCGTTCGTCGACATCCAGGGGCAATTGCTCTACTGGGCCGTGATGGCCGTCACGCCGCAATTCGGCGGATTCGTCGTCGATTATGGAAGCTGGCCAGATCAACCCGTGCGCTATTTTTCGCTGGCGACGGCCACGCGGACGCTCTCGCAGCGTTATCCGCGGATGAAACTGGACGCGCGGATCATGGCGGCGCTGGCCGAGCTGGTCGACGGAATTGTCCCGGGACAACCGCCAGTCAAATATCAGGCATTTGCCCTGCAAAACGGGAAGGGGCTGATGCAGCGCGAGTACGCGCGCGACGACGGGACGCTGATGCGAATCGGGCGGCTGCTGATCGACGCCAACTGGGGGGACAGTACCAGCACGGTCTACGCGTTCGCGAGACAATCGCTGCATTCGGCCTCGATTCACCCGGCGCATGGTCGCTATATTGGCCCGACCGGTGCGCCGATCGGTGCGTGGCAACGCAAACCCGGCGAGCGAATCGGTGATCACTGGCTGATCCGGCGTGGAAAAAATCGCCAGGTCCGCCACGTGATTTTTGACTCGAATTGGTGGAAAACGCAGCTCCAGACGGCACTGGCCGTGCCGGTCGGGGACGCGGGATCGATCAGTCTGTACGCGGGGAGTGACGCGGAGCACCGGATGGTCATCGACCATCTGGTGAGCGAGAAAAGTGAGATTGTCCGGCGCGACGGCGACCGCAGCATGACGCTGTGGAAATTGCCGCCGAACAAACCGGACAATCACCTGCTGGATTGCCTGAGCGGCTGTATGGTCGCGGCCTCGATCGAGGGAGCAGCATTTCCGGCGGGGGCAACGAGCACGAAAGCGCGCGGCGTTTCGACGAAATTGAAACGGCCGCGCATTCGCATCCGAACCTGACACTCTACAATCACAGGGAGGTGATGATGTCCAAATCCGAATCCGCACGCCGCAAGAACGGCAGCCGCGGCGGCCGTCCCCGCGGCAGCAAGACGATAGAGCGCGAGCAATCGATCGTCGAGGCGTCACGTTGTCCGCGCTGCCAATCGACCGAGCGCGAGAAGTACGTCGGCGAGCCATTCCGGACGCACCTGCGCGGCGTCCGCGACGGCAAGCCGTACAACGTGATCATCCGCCGGCGAACCCGCTGCAAATCCTGCGGCCAAGCCCGGTTCGATCTCAGTTATGAACTGGTCGGATCGATAACCGCGAGCTAGTCTTCCCTGCCCTGCAGGATGAATGCGGCCGCAACCGCCGCACCTTAAATCTCACGGAAGCCAAATTCGCCGATGTTCACATTTCCGATTGTCCACGCTGTTCCAACTCTCCGACACTCGCGGCCCAACCAAGAGATACTCGAACTCGCGATTTGTCGAGACGTTCCTGGCCCAGGCGCAATCTTGACCTGAATTGGTTCATTCGGAAGGTCCATTTCTATGTAAGGGATGAACACGTTGCCGCCGCGTGACGGTCTGATGAGGATGTCTGAATCTTTTCCCTTGAACAACATGCGCACCTCTTCTTCTGCAATGAATTCCGAAGATTTGCAACTAATCGCCAACCGGCATCGTTCCTCAACCCAGGGGCCGCTCGAATCAACGTTATAAGCCAAGGTTTTCTCCGCTAAGTGTTTTCCGTCGAGCTCTTTCACCCGTTGCATGTACCGCTCGAAGTATTGGCGGCACGAGGCCGCAATTCGGTTGCGGTCATAGCGCACAGGCACTAAATCACCGACTTTGGCGAGGTAATCGGAGGGGAAGCCGATGACAAATCCTCCTCGTGGGGGGCAGTACATGCGAAACTGCGTCAACATGTTTGGTCTTCGTGAAAATGAAGACACGAAGAAAAGTTTGCCTCTTCGGAGGTGGTGGGAAAATGCCAGGCGGTGTTTTTCTGGAAATCCACCTGTGTGGTATATATCTGGGTTATTCGCCATATAGCCAAGAATTTCCGGGACAACGCGCGCTTCCAAACCGTCGTTGAGGTAATCGTGGCATGACGCCCACAGTTTTCGATGCTGGATCATCGACAAGATGGCGTTTGCATCTGTGTAGTGATAAAGGTAGCCATCTTCATACCACGACATCTGGCGAGCTCCCAACTTCGTCCGTCTGGTCGCCGATCTGATTCATCCCATAGCGCCGCCGAATTTCGTTGTCGAAAATCCATAGCACTTGATCGAGGATGTCGATCACGTGCGCCTTGTCTTTAGACTCCGGCCGCGGGGTCAACCACGTTCGCAGGTCGAGCAGCTCGGCGCCGCCGGGGATTTCGGCGCGGATGGCGCGGTTGATGATCGTGCGGGTTTTCCCCTCGCCGTATTTGTCCTTGAGGTCTTTGGTGGCCATCGCATTGATTGCTCCGTAAATGAGTGGTTGAAAAAAAAGGGGGCGCGGCCCCGCGGCGATCCGCAGGGCCGGACCGGGCCGCGGCGGTCATGCTCCCATCTCGGCCAGTGCGATTCCCGTTTCGTTATTGACGATGACGAAATCCAGCACGCGGATTCCGACGATCTCGCCGGCCTGGTGCAGACGGCGAAATACCCCCCGGTCGTCGCTGCTTGGCGTCAGGTCGCCGGACGGATGGTTGTGGGCCACGATGATCGAGGCCGCGTTCAGCAGGATCGCCGCGCGGAAGCTTTCGCGCGGGTGGGCAAACGACGAATCGAGCACACCAACCGAGACGACGTTCATCCCGATGATCTTGTTCTTGCTGTCGAGCGAGAACGCGACCAGCTGTTCATTCGGCGAATCGCCGAGCGCCTCGACGGCCAGGCGGATGGCCATCTGGTTGCTGGAAATGCTGCGCTGGGCAGTGACGGAGTGATCGCGAACCAGAACGCAACGATAGGCCGGAACGCGGTAGTTGTCGGATGCCATTCGAGAGTCTCCCAAGCAAGTTGAGGCTGAAAGGGAAATCAAGTTTCCCGGTTTTTACGTGAGCAACTCTTGCCCACGCCATCATTCTAACAATAATTCGCGGGGTAGCAAGTCACCTTTGGAGTATTTTTCAGATTTTTTCGAGGGCGAATATGGGCGAGAAAAAACGCAAGCCCGGACCGGTCCCGATGCCGAAAGCGGACAAGCGAAAGCCGCGCTGGAAACTTTGGGCGAACGACGAGGAGGCACGACGGATCGAGCGATCGGCGCGCCGCGATGGGTTGCAAGTCGGCGAGTACCTGCGAAAAGCAGCGCTGAAACCCTGATGGCGAGCCAATGGGCCAAAAATCCAAAATTACGGCCGAACGTTTCGTAAACCCATTCGCCGATCTCTCGCACGCTAATCACGTCTTGTTGGAAAATGCGCGAGAGCAACGCCCCCATCATCGCCGGCGCCGCGATGAGCCTGAGTTCCGTCTCGGTCATCGGCAACGCCCTGCGTCTGCGGAACGTGAGGCTGTGACCCAAGGAGTGTTGACCACTTGCGAACGTCCTTTACCGAAGAAGCAGGCAAGCTGTATGGTGTGGTCGTTCCGAGGTGTGCTGAAAGACCGCCAATTGGAGAGGCAGACTTATTCGAAGAGTGTCCTCTGTAATGATTCCGGCTTCGGCTTTGGTTTCTTCGGATAGTAGACCCCGATTACGACCCAACTCTTCGGATGCGCCAACACCGTTCCAACAAAGAAGTGAGTGTCTTTTTCCGGCCCGCAGAGGTCTGCGAGAAACTTCTGCTTCACTTTTCCCGTCGCTTCCGCTTCAGTTGCCCCGCCGTCGATTAAACGCCAGTAAAGAGCTCCGACTTCCCAGTCTTCGTTCATCATGCGGTGCCCCTTACACCGTGGGTCGTCGCACTCGAACACGTACTTGAACGTGAACGGGACCTTCCGGGGAGGTTCTCGACTGACGGTGCGGTCGTCCCAGAGTCGGGCTTGTCTCAATTCCTGATAGAACGAAGGCTTCCAATCTCGCTCTGCTGGTTTGACGACGAGATCATGGACAACTTTGGGCTTGATGATGCCGAGCGAGGTCTCGTCGATTGCTTGCTGATCCTTCAACGTCTCCATCGACGTACTTGCCACGGGCAGCACGTACTTGCTGCGTTCAAGCCAGTTCCCCTTACTCGGGATCGGCTCTCCAAGCATCGTCAGCGTGTCGCAGTCGGGACGGTAACTCTCTTTGCGAAAGTCACGTCCGGTATGGTGTCTCGCTTCGACCTCAATCCACTGGTATTTGCGATACTGCTTACTATAGGGCCGATCACGAAAGTTGACCGGATAGAGTCTGATCAAGCGACCGTCTTCAGTAACACCGGCTGTGCAGACGAGTTCACCGTACTTGGCTGACGGAATAGGGTACGTCTTGACGGTAATCAGGACCTTCAGCAGTTCCTTCATCAGCCGCTCCGTCAGATGTGTGTCACATTGAGTTCAGCCTGCTTCGCTGTAGTCTTCGCCAAACGCCCTCGATGGCAGCACCGAACATCTCGTTCCATGCAAAGCAGGGCCGATGGCTTCTGCTGTAGCAAGTGTACAACATTGGTAACAGCAGTTCCTCGATTCGGCAGCATTTCGGTTTCGTACCAGTCCAGCAGCACCTGATACGAATCGAAGTCACTGAGCGTGGATCGGTCCTTGCTTGAGATCCCGAGTTCAGGCAAGTGGACATATTCGATGTCGAGCTTTCTTGCGATCTCAGACATCGACTTTCGAGCGAACCCATACTTCCGCGAAATCGGGTTTGCTCGAACATCGAGAATTGCGGCGATCCCGTTCTCAATCAGTCCGTTGAAAAACGTGTCTACGGACTTGCCTTCATATCCCACCGTATAGACTGCGAGAGGGGCGACTGGCGATTCCGGCCTATCTGAAACGAGCGTTTCGAGTTGGCTCTTGAGCGCGAACCACGGATACCGACGGTATACGTCGTGCAGCAACTCATCCTGCGACGCGGACAAGTAGTGGCCAACTGTACTCTTGACCGCGGACTTCCACGAGGACGGCAACTCATCAGAGTGTGCGTGAGACTCAGCCTTCATCCGACCAGCCAGACGAACGGACTTCTCAGCATCAATGACGTACCCATCGCGAACCAATGCGCCAAGTTCGCGGTACAACGCAAATGAAAACGGGCCAAATTTATAGGGTACGAAATCGTAGAAGGCCGGTTCATTCGCAAGCGCCGTCTCCTGCCTCAGAAGAAACGCAGCCTTGACGAGTTCAATGTGACTGACAGGCCGATTTGCGTCTCGGAGAACACGCAGTAGGATTTTCTGTCGCTTGAGCACGATTCCACTCCATCCTTGGATTCCGTTCCTTTCGGGCCAGCCCCCTTCCTCTGGAGTCACTGTAGTGCAAAACCCTTCGAATCGAAAGCCGCGTTTGTGCCAATGAGGACGTGTCGTGAGCTGCAAAAGGCTGCTCCGGTCCCATCGACCGGGGCGGCGGAGGCAAGCCGATGACCTCCGGACTCCGAACGGGAAAGAATCTGCACTCTCAATTTTGCCGCCTCCAGCAACTCGGCGCGGAGGAGCGGTGAGTCGCGCGTTCGCCGCCAGAATTGCAGGTCGAACTCGCTGAGGACGCGGGCGGCGATCCGCTCCTGATCGCCCGGTGAGAGCGCGTCCCACCCCGCCCCATGCTCCGCCTCGAGCCGGGCG
>JBGTJY010000600.1:0-1700 GCA_041744855.1 Candidatus Hydrogenedentales bacterium | reverse complement strand
CGGATCGCGGCGGTGGCTGCGGCCTGGCTTGCTGCGTTGACGTTGTAAGAATCTTTTGTGCGAAGGAATTCCGCGATGAGCGCGGGATTGGCGACCGCGACGCCGATGCGCATTCCGGCGAGGCTGAATGATTTCGAGAAGGTTCGCATGACGATGACGTTTTCGAATCGCTTGGGAAGGTCCATGCATTGGTCGTCGGCGAAATCGGCATAGGCCTCGTCGATGACGACGATGCCTTTGCATTTGGCGCAGAATTGCTCGACATCGGCGCGGGATGCCGCGACGCCGCTGGGGGCGTTGGGTCGCGGGAGAAAACAGACGCGCGCGGACATCGCGTGCATTGCGGGGGGCATGTTGAAACTTTCGTCGAGTTCGATCTCGGCGTATTTGGCGCCGTGGAGTTTGGCGAGCGTCGCGTAGAGGATGTAGGTGGGGTAGACGGAGGCGACGGTTTCGCCGGGATCGACGAAGGTGCGGATTGCCATGGCGAGCAATTCGTCCATGCCGTTTCCGGCGAAGACCCATTCGGGTCCGGGATAGCCGTAACGTTGGGCGCAGACGGTGCGGAGTTCGACGGCGAGGGGGTCGGGGTATTTTTGCAGGCGCTCCGGGGTTAGAGCGCGGAGTGCTTCGAAGACGCGCGGCGAGGGCGGGTAGGGGTTCTCGTTCGTGTTGAGCTTGATGACGCCGGCGCCTTTCGGCTGTTCGCCGGGGGTGTAGGGCGCGACCTGCTGCAACATGGCGCGGCCATAGTTCATTGACGCAACTCCGCGGCGCGTGCATGCGCCGTCAATTGTTCGGCTTCGGCAATCAGTCGGACATCGGCCGCGACGGCGCGGGCGCGCTCGGGCGTGAATTCGATGATGCTCGACACTTTCATGAAGTCATCTACCGTGAGCGGGGATGCATACCGGGCGCGGCGGCCGGTGGGGAGGATGTGGTTCGGTCCGGCGCCGTAGTCGCCGTGGACGACGCTGGTTGCCTGGCCGAGCATGATGGCTCCGGCGTTGGTGATGCCTTCGAGCGTGGCGCGGGGGTCGCGTGTGTAGATGGCGAGGTGTTCGGGGGCGACGGCGTTGCTGAATCGTACTGCTTCTTGTTCGTCGCGGACGATGACGATCGCGCCGCGGTTGGCGAGCGACTTCGTGATGGTTTCGGCGCGAGACAACTTGGGCAGCTCGGACGCGATGGCTTGGGTGACGGCTTCGGCGAGCGACTGGGAGGTTGTGACTAAGACGCTGGATGCTTCGGGGTCGTGCTCGGCTTGGGCGAGTAGTTCGCCAGCGACGAGGGCTGGATCGGCGGATTCGTCGGCGATTACCAGGACTTCGGACGGGCCGGCTTCGGTGTCGATCGCGCAGACGTGTTGCACGAGGCGTTTTGCGACGGCGACGTAGGTATTACCGGGTCCGGTGATTTTGACGACGGCGGGGATCGTGTCGGTGCCGTAGGCGAGCGCGGCGATGGCTTGCGCGCCGCCGATGCGGTAGACGCGGTCGACTTTGGCGATGTGGGCGGCGGCGAGCACGACGGGGTGAATGCTGCCTTCGTGGCTTGGCGGGGAGACCATGACGATTTCGCGCACGCCGGCGACGCGGGCTGGGACGATGTTCATGAGCACGGAGGACGGGTAGAAGGCTGTTCCGCCTGGAACGTAGACGCCCGCGCTGTCGAGCGGGGTGTATCGTTGGCCGAGAATC
>JBGTJY010000599.1:0-3688 GCA_041744855.1 Candidatus Hydrogenedentales bacterium | reverse complement strand
GCGTCATAGCCGTCGGCGACGGCTGGCTCGAAGCGGGGGGCCGGCGCTACCTCGGCTGGGTTTACATCGCCGCCGGGGTCTGGTGCGAACAGTTTGCGCCCGGATTGGGCGTCTATGGCAAGGCAGGCTCAGCATTTTCGTTCGCGGGAGAGCGATCCATTGATCCAGCCGTTGCCAATGCGCGTGCGTTCCCAGGCGGGGTTTACCGTCATGGAAGTGCTCGTGTCGTTGGCGGTAATCGGTATCGCAGTTTCGGTTTTCATCAGCCTCTTTCGGTTGAGCCTGACCCTGTTGGAAAACAGCCGGGGCGAGCGCATCGCGGCGCACGTCGCTGAGGAACAGCTCACGTTGTTGCTGGCGCGGCCGGTGACGGACGGTTTGGATTGGGCGGGTTTTTGGCAAGCGCCTGTCGGCGAGCCGTATCGGCTGTCGACCTTCAAGCCTGCGGAGACGCCCGCGGCGATGCCGACGGAACGGCCCGCGTACGCGCAGACGAAAAACGATTACGAGGGCTGCGCCTGGGAGGCGTACGCGCGATTGCCCGAGGGCGGCGCGGCCTACGTCGAGGTTTCGATCGAAGTAAGCTGGGCGATGTCGGGCCGGGAGCGGCGATTCATTCTGACGTCGTGCGTGCCGCGTGGGCGGGTCGAGGATCGCGCATGATGCGGCATCGGCGCGAAGGCTTCACGCTCCTCGAGTTGTTGGTTTCGATGGCGGCGCTCGGCGTGGTGAGCTCGATTGGCGTGCAGGCGTTTTTCGGGCTGACCGACGCGTGGAAGCAAGCGCGGACCAAAGCGGACTTGGAAGCTGCCACGGCGAACGCTTTCCAAACAATCCGGCGCGATTTTGCGTCGATCGCACCGGCATCGTTTTCGGGCCGGCCGATTCAGGGCGTTCATGCGGACGTAGAAGACACGAGATTTTTTCAGATCGTTCTTGCCGACGATCGGTTGGTGTTGCCCGTGTTCGCGGCGGACACGGCCGGAAGGGTTCAACTGCGGCGCGTCGAGTATTTCGTGCGGCGTGAGCCGGCAGGTGGCACGCTGATGCGAGGCGAGAGCGCGATGGGTGAGGAAGCTTCGCGACAGGATGTGACGCCCGTCCTCGATTTGGGCGATGTGCTAAGGATTCGATTCGAGTTTTTCGACGCGGACTCGGGAATGTGGTCGGAGAGTTGGGGCCGTCCCGATTTGCCGGCGGCGGTGCGCGCGAGCATGACGGTGGGGTATCGGCCGGATATTCCGGAGCCGGGTCCGCCTGAACCACAGATTGCGCGCAAGGCGGTGTTTGCCGTGAAGGTGCGCTGAGCGATGCACGCTACGATCACAAGCTATTGCCCTCGACGGACGCGCGATGATTCCGGCATGGCCCTCGTGTTGGCGCTGGGGATGCTGGTGTTGTTCGCGATGCTGGGCGTGGCCTACGCCGGCTACATGTCGATCGAATTCGATCGCGCGCGGTACGAAGTGCAGACGTTGCGCGCGCGGAATCTCGCCTCGGCCGCGATCTATGGGGCCGTCGGGCACATTCAGGCCGCAATCGAAAAGGGCGAGACGCCGGGCGCGGTCTACACGCTGCAAATGCCGATGTATGACCAGCAGCGCAACGCGGAAATCCGCGAAGTATCGGTCGAGGTTTCGGACGAATGCGCCCGGATCAATCTAAGTTTCGCGCCGCGCGAAGTGCTCGAGGCGATTGGTTTCGACCGCAGTGAAGTCCGCGAGCTGAAACGGAATCTGCCGCGCGATCCCGTGGCGATGGATGCGTCCGCGAGTTGGCTGCTGGACGTCGACGAATTGTTGAACCGATCGTACGTGAGTCAGGAGACTTTCGCGAAGCTCGATCGGAATTTGCTGACGGTTTTCTCGGCGGATCCACTCAAGCCTGAGGGATATCTCAATCTCAACTCCGCGCCGCCCGCGGTGCTGGCCGCGGCGCTGAATTTGACGCCGGAAGAGGCTGAGGCAGTCGCGGCGAAGCGGCCGTTTGAATCTTGGGAGGATTTACTCGCCAAGACGGGTAAGGCGGCGGATACCTTCAACGTGCGGCCTGAAGTTGGCGAAACCGGCGGCATGCCGGCGTCGCTTGCGTTTACTTCGCGCTGCTACCGCTTGGTCAGCTCGGCGTCGGTGGAAGTTTCGGGTGGCCGCTCGCGGCTTTTGCAGCATCGGGTCGAAGCGGTAATTCAACTCGACGAAAACGGTGAGTATCACGCGCGGTATTGGCGCGAAGAGTCCGGTACACGAGACGAAGAAGAACTGCCCGCCGTAGAAGTAGCTGAAGTCGAAACGATCGAAGCCGAGGCGCCGCCGGCGGAAGAGTAAGCGAGCGCGCGACTGCGCCCAAGCGCGCCATCGCGCCCAAGCGAGCCCTTGCGCCCAAGCGAGCAACTGCGCGCAAGCGTAGGTGCAACGACTGCCAGAAAGCAGGAGGAACTAGAAAGATGCCCCCGAGCGCGAAGAAGCGCAGTGTCCAAAAATCGCCCGCGGCGAGAAAGCCCGCGGCGAAAACGAGGTCCGTCTCGAAATCAGCCGCGGCGAGAACGGCTGAGGACGCGAAATCGGCGATCAGTGAAGCGATGAGAGAGCTTGCCGCGCCTAAGGATCTTGCCGCGCCGAAGGAAACAGTTGCATTGGCGCCTGCGGCGGTGACGCTTTCCGAGCCGGAAATAGCCGTGGACCGGCGTCCGCCCGAGCAGCGCCTGAGCGGAAGACGGACTTCGTCGAAGACCATGCCTGCCGGCACGGATCACGCGGTTTCCGGCACGGGCGCGCGGCGCTTACGCACTAAGGACGTGACGTCGTTTTTGCGGCAACTCATCATGTTGCTCGAAGCGGGCACACCGATGTTGAAGTCTCTTAAATCGCTCGAGACGCGTGGCGAACGGCAGTCTATCCGGACGATGGTGGCGAATATCACGAGCTACGTTGAGGCGGGTAATCCGCTTTGGCAGGCGTTCGCGCGCGAATCGTTCACGCCCGTCGACGTGAATCTCATCAAGGCGAGCGAGGCGAGCGGTACGTTGACGACGGTGTTACGGCGCATCGTCGAGTACCGCGAGGAGCGCGAGCTGATGCGCAAGCGCATACAGACCGCGATGGTCTACCCCGTGGCGTTGATCATCGTCGGTTTCGGCGTGCTCGTCGTGATCGCGAAGTTCGTCATTCCGCCGTTCGTCGATATTTTCAATCAAATGAAAGTCGAGGTCTCGGGTTATACAAAATTCGTCATCGACGTTTTCAATTTTATCGGCGCTTGGTGGTGGCTCATTGCGCTGGTGATCGTCGGGCTCGTATTCGCGTTGTGGTTGCTGCGCAAAAATCCCCTGTGGCGCGTGGCCACGGACCGACTGCGCGTCAGCTTGCCGATCATTGGACCCATCGCGCGCAAGACGGCCGTCGCCGATTTCTGCCGGACCTTCGGCCTGATGCTGCGCAGCGGCCTCTCGATGATGGTCACGCTGGACCTCTGCCGCAATTCCATGAGCAACAAGGCCTACGTCGACGCGATCCAAGACATGCGCGATTCCGTCGAGCGCGGCGAGGGGCTCGAGAAGTCGTTGCGTGCCGCCGAGAAAAAGGGGCTGTTTCCCGGCGTGGTGGTGGACATGCTGATCACCGGCGAAGAGACCGGCAGCCTGGACGTCATCTCAGAACAAATTGCCGAGACCTACGAAGAGGAGCTCAAG
>JBGTJY010000598.1:0-4124 GCA_041744855.1 Candidatus Hydrogenedentales bacterium | reverse complement strand
CGCGATGGAATGGCACGCGTCCAAGAATTCCGACCATTGCGCGGCGGGATGCGACTGGTAGTGGGAACCTTTTTTGGTAGTTATGGATAAAAATGTGCGAGAGATAGCCGTTTGTTTTTCGGGAGCCGAATGGATGCGGGGCGTCGTTCTGGGGCTGGTTACACTTGCTTTGGTTTTTTCCGGTTGTGCAACCGATTCGGGGCCGGAGACCACTGCCGTAGCTCCTTCCGTTGAAACCCCGCGCGCGACAGTGTCGCCTAGTATTCCCCCGCTCGAGCGACACGTCACGGCATCGCTCGATCAAGCGCCGCTCGGGCTCATGGCGCGGCGTTTGGGCGAACTCGCCGGCGGCGGCATTGTCGTGATGAACGGGCTCAACATGTACGAACTCATGGGCCCATTAGAACTGCACAACGAGACCATCGGCGCAACGGTGCAGGCCATCGCCGCGAAGGTACCGTGCGAGTTGAGCCAGACCGAGGACTATTTCTTTCTGCACGCGAGCGGGCCAGTGTACGCATCGCTCAATGCGGTCTCGTTCGACGATGCCATCGACGGGCGCTACCGTTCGATGCGCGCGTCGACCTTCTTCGGCGTCGATACCCCGCTGTTCAACGCGTTCGCTTTGCTCGGGCGCACGCTCAATATCACGCTGGTGGGCGACAACGCTGTGGCCGACGCGTTGAGCGGCGAGTTGGCCGTCGGCGAGGTGGCGCTGACGACGGCGTTGGAGGCGTTGCTCAAATCCGCGCGATTGAACGATCAAGCGGTGCAGGTCGAAACAACGGACGAGTACATTTTCTTGCGGCACGCGAACAATCAATCGCGTCCGGACCTTTTGTTGAACGCCGGCGCGATAACCGACGCGCAAGAGGCGATGCTCGATCGCCGCGTGGATGTCCACTTGCCGCGCTCACACGGCGACCCGACGGAAGTCGCCACGTCGCCGGGCGCGCACGCGTTGGGTTACATACTCGATGCCTTGTCGGAGCAACTGGGCATACAAGTGCGCGCCGACGCCGGCATCGAGAAACTGCCCGTCAACCCGGTGGTGATGAATCAAGTACGGGTGCGCACCGCGATGGACCTGCTCATCCGGCAATGGTTGCTGCCGGAATTTGGGTATGAGGTGACGGGTGAGACGATCGTCATTCGGCATGTCGGGGCGAGCTAACTCCGGCAAGCGATCCAAAGTTTGGCATAAAATGAGAGAACTTGAAGTCGGGGTTCTAACCGTAGACGTTCCCAATGTCGGCCTGATCGCCGGTGATATGGGCACTATCGTGCTGGTGCATGGAAATGCGGGCTACGAGGTCGAGTTTATGACGCTGGGCGGTGAAACAGTCGCCGTTCTTTCTCTGCGAGCGGATCAATTGCGTCCGGTCAAAGCGCGGGAAATTGCGCATGCCCGATTGCTTGGAGAGGACTTGTGAAACACTACCACATAAATGTTTTCTATAGCGAAGATGGTGACGGATATATTGCAGATATCCCCGACCTCGATTCATGTTCGGCCTACGGTCAAACACCCGAAGAGGCCGTGCACGAAGTGGAGCTTGCTAAGAAAGCGTGGATTGAAGCCGCGATTCAGCTAGGTAAGAACGTTCCGGAACCGAGGTACCGACCGGCGATCTATCAATAACCCAATGTTCATGTCGTGAATCAGATTGCGCATACATCGCTCTATGGAACTGTTTCAAGAAGTCATACTTACGTCGGACCTGCCTGAATTCGGCCTTCAAGCAGGGGATGTCGGCACGCTCGTGGAGCGGCACGACGTGCCAGGGATCGAGACCGGATACAGTGTCGAATTCTTTGACATGACTGGCCGGACCTTTGCAGTGGTCACTGTGCCAGAACATCAATTGCGGCTGCCGACATCCGTCGATTTGCCAGCGGCTCGCAGGCGCGTTACGGAGACGCATCGTTAGTCCGATTCGTATCCGGTCGGCGCGACGGCAACCGGCGAACTCCACCGCATGAATGCGGAACTACAAACAATCGCGCTCGGCGTGTCCTGAAACCTAGCGCACCTTGGGCCAGCGGTTGCTGTTTTGCACGATGTGCGTCACCACGCCGGTTTCGTCCGTTACGAACACGACGGATTCCGCTGGCTCTCCGTTGTCGCGAATTCTTTTGAATGTATCGCCTTCCACACGCTCCAACGGTTGCAAGCCATCGAGCGGCTTCATCGTAGGTAAGTCCATCGTGTGTAGCTGGTCTTTCCACAAGACGACGGCCATTTCGGAGCGCCACGGCTGGGTGTTGTATGTACCGACATACTTGTCCAGCGAGGATTCGCTCGGTTCAGCAGCCTCGGGTGACTCGGCTGCGTCGCCGATGGGTCCTGCGAAGATTTCGAATAACCGCTCGGCATAGTCGTGCGCTGCGATACCCGATGCGTTCGCCATGAAAACTACTGCGATCTGGTCCTTGGGTTCGAGCCAGATGTGCGTGCGAAAACCGGGACAACTTCCGCCGTGCCCGATCAGCGTGTGCTTGCCGCTTTGCTTCACCTCGAATCCGAGACCCCTCGCCGTTTTCCAGTCGGGATCGAGATACTGCACGCGCTGCATTTCTTTGAGCGTATTGCCATCCAGCACACGATCGTCCTCACCGGCGAGCGCGCGGAATTGCCACGACGCGAAGCGCGCCATATCCTCGACGGTCGAGGAGAACCCCGCGGCCGAGGCCACGCCGTTGGTGTCGAAACGCGGCATCGGCTCGCGATTTCCTTTTCGCGTGAGGGCGCTGTAGCCTAACGCGAAACGCGGATCGTCCGCACCGGGAAGCGTCGGCTTCGTGTCGGACAATTCGAGGGGCGCCAGTACGTGTTCGCGCATATAGTCGACGTACGGCTCGCCGGATACTTTGGCAACGATTTCGCCCGCCAGCGTCAGGCCAAGATTCGAATACTGAAAGTAGGTGTACGGCCGATACAGCGTGTGCTGGTCGGGCAAGCGCTCGACGATCTGCTCCTGCGAGGGGAATTTGAAATCGGGGCCGGTCCAGTAGGGAAAATCCGATTCACGCGGAAGGCCGGCGGAATGCGTGAGGATACCGCGGATAGTAACGTCGGAACTTTGCGGATACGTCTGCTGGATGTCGAACCATTCCAGATGACGCTTCACGGGGTCGTCGAGTTCGAGTTTCCCGGCGTCGCGCAGTTGCATCACCGCGATGCTGGTAAAAAGTTTCGAGATCGAGCAGATGCTGTAAATGGTCTGAGGAGTCGCCGGCGTTTCACTCTCCACATCAGCCGACCCGAAGCCGTGACTCCAGACGATATCCTGGTCGTGCACGACGCCGACCGAGATTCCGGGAATTCGGTCGTAGTCGCGTTGCGCGTCGAGCCAGGTCTTCGCGAAGTCGATCGCCGTGACGACGCGCGGATCCGCTGCGATCGGGCTGCTATCCGATTGCGCAATCGCGCATCCCATGAACGCATAGACAAGCAGCGGCGCAATCAACATTTGTTAAATCGATCCGGCGGTTGTGAACGTGGCAATTGCGCTTATCGCTCTTGCTCGAGCAGCCACGCGATGGCTTCGGGATCGCCGTAGGCCTTGTCCCATGAGTTATGGCCGACGCCCGGATACTCGGTGTATTCGATATCGCCGCCCGCCGCGCGGATGGCCTCGACCATGGTGCGGGAGCGTTCCGGCTTGACGACCGTATCGTCGGCGCCATGAAACACGCGCATGGGGACTTTCGCGAGGGTCTTGGCTTTCGAGGGATCGCCGCCGCCGCACACCGGCATAATCGCGGAGAACATCCCGATGTGATTCGCGCCGTAGGTGAATGAACCGAAGCCGCCCATCGAGAGGCCGGTCAGGCTGATGCGATCCTCGTCGACTTTGTACTTGTCGCGGACTTGCGCAATCCCGTCGCTGATGTGTAGGTCCGCCTTGGACGCGGTCCACACGTAGTCCTTCGAGCACTGCGGCATGAGCACCAGGCAATTGAAGCGTTCGGGATTGTTCGTGATCGCGGGCCCGATCCCGACGGTCGTTTGCAACTTTCCATCGCTCCCGCGCTCGCCCATGCCGTGCAAGAAGACAACGAGCGGAAGTTCATCGCGGCCGTTGTAGCTGGCCGGCACGTACAACGCGGCGGGTTGAGTC
>JBGTJY010000597.1:0-3204 GCA_041744855.1 Candidatus Hydrogenedentales bacterium | reverse complement strand
GCGATCTTTCCGACATCGTGCAGCACGCCGCCGATTTCGAGCTCGCGCAGTTTCTGATCGTTCCAACCCAATTCCTTCGCGATTTCCATCGATAACAACGTGACGCGCCACGTGTGCCCAACCGTGTAGTGGTCGCGCATTTCGATGGCATTCGCGAGCAGCCGCAAGGTCGTTTCAAATTCCGCTTCGAGCTGTTTCACGTATTGCGCGTTCTTGATCGCGATCGCGGACGGACCGGCGAGCGCGACGATGAGGTCCAAATCGGAAGCGCTGAACGCGTAAGGCGTGCCGCGCGTATCGACGTAGATGGCCCCAAGGCGTTCGTCTTTGCTGATGAGCGGCACGCACATCGCCGACGCGATCCGCGCCTCGAGAATGCTCTCCGCGCCCTGAAAGCGCGAGTCGTCCGCCGCGTCATCGACGAGCACGGCGTGGCCGCTTTCGAGGACTTGATTCACTATGGTCGTGCTGACGACAATCGCCTCTTCCGCCTCCGCGGTCCGGCGGCTGACCGGTGCGAATGCGCCGGTCTTCGCGTCGCGCAACAAAATGATCGCGTTGTTCGCCGGAACGAGATGGAAAATCTGATCCATCACACGATCGAACAACGGGCCGAGTTCAGTCTCCTGCGAAATAATCTGGTTCGCGGTGTACACCGCGAGCAATTTGTCCTGGATCGCCTGGAATTGGTTGTAGCCGCCGCCGGGCGTATTCGAGCTGGGTTGAAACAGCGAAGGAAACGGATTCGATGCCGACTCGGCGTGCATGCTTCGCGCGAGCACGCGGGCACGCGGCGCGTCTTCGAAACGGACTTCCACGTCGGCGCGTTTGCCGGAGGTCAAATCCGCCGCGGCCTTTTCATAGCGCATCTGAATCGAGCCGACGCTAAACTCGTCGCCGTGCGCGAGCACGTGTTCGACGATCCGTTGGCCGTTGACGAAGGTGCCGTTCCCGCTGCCGAGGTCGCGCAGGACCGCGCCTTCTTCGCGCACTGCCAGCGCGGCGTGTTTGCGGGAAACGAGTTGCTCCTCGAGCACTATCGTGTTTTGCGGATTCCGCCCTATCGTAAGTTCACGCTCAACAGCGAAATGCCGATCTTTGAGCCGGCCGCTCAGCACCACTACCCGTTCCTGACCCATGGAATCCTGTCCCCCCTCAAGCGTTCACCGGACCTTGCAGTAACTGCCCCCAAGCGATATCCCCCGAGCGCGTTTGATACCCAGAGAAAATGGTTTCAGCGCATAATGCGGGATTCGACACTCGTGTCAGATTTATACCACCTACTTTGAGAAGCGTCCAAAATATGAATACTGCGAGCACGACCGGTCGGTCGTTGTGACCGTTTGGAGACTCCACCACAACCCAGAGGAGACTTTTCGATAAACTATTGACAAAACTGATGTTATGGCACGTTCAGTTTTCCTGTATTTCGCCAACTTTGCTTGACACCCCCCCGCCCCTTCGATAGAATGCGCCTCGACTCCTATCACATTGGTTGGGACTGATTCTTGGGAGCGAAGGCCATTGCAGTAGATGGCCCGAAGGCCATGGCGGGCAATGGCCATGGCGCAAAGCGGTCATGTCGCCATATAGCTAAGCGGGGGAGTGGATAGGCATCGTTATGGCTGTGGTGCATTCCGAGCGAGAACCGGCCGGACCCTTGGCTCAGCCACTTTTGGAGCAGCCCTTCGCGCCAACGGCGGACCCGTCCTATTTTTATGCCACACGCGACCACAAGGCGTGTTTGTTCCGCGTGTGGGACAGTATCGACACCCAGAGCGGCATCGCGGTCGTGCTCGGCAGCTTCGGCACGGGCAAGACGACACTGCTCCGCAAGGTCATGTCCGGCATGGCGGCCGACCCGAATCGCTACAACACGGCGGTCATCGGATCGCCCATCCCATCTTGGACGAGCTTCGCGTTGCTCGAAGCGATCGTCCGGCAATTTGGTCTGAACCTCGGTTCCCCGCAAGGGCCAGGTCAACGGTCGTTCGCCGAATACATGGAAGTGTTCAACCAATATCTGCTCGCGAATCGCAATCGTGTCAGCACGCTCATCATCGACGACGCGCAGAATCTGAACAAGCGGGGGCAGCTTGAGTTGTTGCGGCTCGCGCAGAACCTCGAGACACCGCAGCAGAAACTCCTCAACCTCGTATTCTTTGGCCAGCTCGAGTGGAAACGCGTCTTGGCCGCCGCGCCCAATTTCGCGCAACGTATCAATCTCGTGTACACGCTGCAGCCGCTCGACCTCGACGAGACGGAACAGTTCATTCGATTCCGCTTGGATCGCGCGGGAATCGGCCCGCTCGAAGGCCCGCAATTTTCCGCAAACGCGATCGAGATGATCCACGCCTATTCGGAAGGAAATCCCCGCGTCATCGTGACCATCTGCCGAAACGCGATGCTATTGGCAGGTCGGTTGAAGACGACCGCAATCGATTCGAAGGTCATTCATCACACCATTGAAAAGACGATGCTCGATGATCCGGATAAAAAGTCTCGGGCGCTGGGTGTGATGCAGTCCGCTGGCGCCATGCACGCTGTCAGCGAATTCAGATCGCCGAATGTCTTCGGCGCCGCAAGCCCTGCCAGCGCACCCATCGTGCAGCGTCCACGCATCATTCGCGAGTCGCCGTTCGTTGTCGATACGGGCAACGCCCGTCGGGGGAGTGCCTCGTCCGCGCGAGCGAACGATTTACTGCGCCGGGCTGCGACGAACCGGCGGCCAAACCAAAACCCCGTTCCCAAATTTCCATTTGGAAACGAAGAGTGACTAGGCGCACCTGAACGTCGTGTCCGCTACGAACGACAATGAATCGGTCGAAACAGATGACGGTGACGTGATCGGTCAAGAATTCAGAAACTCAGGCAACACGATCGGCGGTTCGGACGATGTTCTCGCCCGCATCGATGCGTCCGCTCGCATCGACGAATTACTGTTGCAGGAGCTCGAATTCGACAGTCGATTCGCAAGCGGCATCTCAAGCGGCATCGGCAGCAAGGGCGCGCTCGACGACCTGCAATTCATCCAGATGACCGGCCTGACCGCGCCCGTGAGGCGGCCCGATTGGCACTCCGAAGCCGCCAAGCCCGACCTCGATAGCGACGCGCCGCTGCAGTTCGCCGAACCCGGCGTCCACGACGTGGACTATCGTCGCGATCCGTTTGCCACGGGCGATGACACAATCGGATTCGCCGAAT
>JBGTJY010000596.1:0-4898 GCA_041744855.1 Candidatus Hydrogenedentales bacterium | reverse complement strand
CAAGATTGGTCATTCCGATCAATGGGGTCAGGTCCGAGATCGCGTTGTTGTTCATGTTGAGTTCGCGCAAGTTGGTCATGGCCGAGAGCGGATCGATATCGGTTACGCTAGCGAATCCAATGGACAACTGCACTAAGTTGGTCAGTCCCACGAGAGGTGTCAGGTCCGCAACGTCCGAATTGCCGAGGTACAGGTTCTCCAAGCCCGAGAGGCCGGCCAAGGGTGCGACACTCGAAAATGGATTGTTCCCAACGTAGAGTTCGACGACGCCGAACAGCCCCGCAACGGGTGAGAGGTCCGCGATGTCATTTGCAATCAGATCGAGCACGGACAGATTATTGAAGTTTGCTACCACGCTAATGTCCGTAAGATTAGAGTGGGTGAGCGTGAACGTTTCGATTGCGGTGAGGCCTCCGAGCATGCTGATATCGCTGACACCGCTGGAGATTACGGTGAAATTCCGCATCAGTGTGGCGCCGGCGAGGGCGGAGATGTCGGAGATGTTCGTCGATACGAGTTGGATTTGTTCGAGGACGGTGAGCGCGGCGAGCGCGGCCGCGTTGGTCACGTCGCTATTTAGAATCGAGAGACTGACCAGTTGCGGCATGGACGCCGCGAAACTCAAATCGATCGTAGACCCTTGTTTTCCCATCGACAACGTTTGGACGCTATCCGTGATGAATAGCGGCGAGACGTCGGTCACGGGGCTTCCGTTGATGTCGAGCACTGTCAACACCGGCAGACCGCCAAGCGGCGCGATGCTGCTGATGTTATTTTCTTGCGCCGTTAAGACCTCGAGCGCGTCGAAGAATTCGAGGCCGGTCAGGTCGGTGATACCGTGACCGTGGATATCGAGGAAAGAGATTGCATCGACGTCGGTGTCTTGAATGGGCGCGGACGGGATAAGCAGCAGGTCGCGCACCGCCTGTTCGAGGTTGGGATCGTTAAACGTGACCTCGACCGCATGAGTTGTCGCGCCTAGTGCTAGGAGGAGTACGCAGATTGCGCGCACGGTATGAGTCTGAAGCATGTGCAAGCCCTCTCAATGACCGTCCCCGCCGCCCAGCAAGAACAGGCCCTTCTCAAGCGTGCTGGCACACACAGGTCCAGCACGAACCCGTAGCAGTATAGTTCGAGTAGACCCTACCGTCAATCCGCGGCGCGCGTGATCGCGCTGCCAGCACCCTCATAGATTCGTGTCGCCAACTCAAATGCCTGTGCGCCGATTTTTGCGCCGATGAGCCGGCCCGGTATGTCGTCGGCGCTTGGGTGAATGCCGCCGTAGATGCGCGAGATGCTTGTTTCGTCGGCGGCGTCGTAGTAGGTCGCCCACTGGAGTTCGACGTCGACGCTGGGCCCGTCCTCGAAGACGAGGAACTTGTTTTTCGGCGCGTCGAATTTGCCCATGCCGCCGGGAAAGAATTCGTCGCCGGTGAGGAGCGTCATCATCGTGGACGCGGCCCGGCTGAAGGTGCTGTGCCCTGAGATGTAGCCCGCGAAGGGCGGCGTGACGAAGGTCGGCCGTTGGTAGGGCCACCAGTCCTGGGCAAGAATCCAGCCGACGCCCGCGACGTCCACATTCGGGTTGCGAATATAGTTTGGCCCGCGCCAGGCGAAGACGGCGATCTTACCGACGTTTGCGTTGCCACGGCCGGCGAGGTGTTCGTGGCGTTCGCCCGGTTGAATCGTTTCCTCGGTGACGAGTTCGACGAGTCCCGGCACGAGGCAAATGCCCTCGGGGCTGTAGCTCGGCAGCTCGGGATCGGTGCACTGACCCATCCCGGCCATGTAGCGGATGGCGCAGATGGGCCGCGTGTAGTCGTACCAACCTTTGATGCCCCACGCAGAGATTGCAGCGTCGTGCATCGCGCCGCCGAGCGCGAGGTAGACCTTCACGTCCCACTCCAAATCGTCGACGACTTCGCCTTGGCCCCCGATCCGTTTTTCGAATCCCGGTTGGTCGGCGACGTAGTTCGCGATCGTGAACCAGTGTCCCGGCGGCGTTTCGGAATGGGGGCCATCCGCCCAGAATTCCGAGAGCACGCGGAAGTAATCGCCCGCAGGCACGCGTTGCGGCGTGTACGGCTGGCCGGTCTTCGGATTGACGCTGCGTCCTTGACCGTCGTTCGTGCCCAGCGTGTTATTGCCGCGCGAGGCTGGGCTGATGTCGATGATTTCGCCGCCGAGGCCGGGCGTCGTTGGATCGAGGTAGCTGCTGCACTTGATGACGTCCACGAACGTCAAGCGGTACAGATCGCGCTCGTCTTCGTTGAGGAGCGGCGGCGGACCAGGATCAAGGTAGACCCAGAACTCGTTGCCCTTCTGGTCCGTGTAGATACGGCGATCGTCCGGCGTAAGCGAAAATGGTTTGACTAGGCCCCATTCCGGCGTCAAGTGCGGCGGTGTGCCGGCGAGGCGGACGTTGCCGCTTTGGTCGATAAACAAATCGAGCATGACCGCCTGCCAACGGTTCGGGTTGATCTTGTAGGGGTTGCCGGGAAACTCCGGCAGAATCGGCGGGTTAGCCGATCGGTAGAAGCGATTCGCATAGCCGCGCTGTTCGTTTGAGCCGTCGTTGATGCCGAATTCGATGACGCTCGCCGCGATGCGATTGCCGAGCGCGGCGGGCGAATCGCCCTCGGTCGAATCGAAGCCGCGATCGTATCCGAGCGCGTCCATCGTCGCCCGGAACGTGCGCTGCGACTCGCCAGACCCGGGCGACTTCTTGAAGCGATGGCGCAGGATATGGAACGCGGCGTAACTGAGCGCTTCCTCGCGTGCGGCGTTGACATCGTCCGCGCTCGCACGTTCCTGGTGAATGACCTGCGCGGCGGTGTCGTCATACGCGGCCCAGGCATCCCACATCGCGGCGGAGGTGTGGTACAGGTTGCGCGCGTGGATCGTTGGCCGCGCGAAGTCATTTCGGATGGCGAAGAGGAGGGCTTCGTTCCATTCGCGGGCCGCAGTGTGTCCCATTGAAACGCCGTTTGAAACGCGCGGGTCGTGCGCACAACCCCCAGCGAGCGCTGCAACAAACGCGCAGGTAGCCCCCAACGATATGCGATGCATCCTTTTGCTCCTCCGTTCCGACGATGCGAGACTCGCCCCCTTGCAAAAGTTACTACGGGCCTCTGGCTCGTATCAATAGCAGCGCGTTTTGAGTTACGTTCGAGGAAGCTTCCCCGAGCTTCTCGAAGGCTAGTACTATGCGCCGGTTCGGCTATTCTTGTTCTATGCGTTCAGCAACTCATTCGAGCGACAAAAGTCAGGATCGGTTGGTCAATGAAGATTTTTTGGACGGACCATGCCCTCGAACGGCTGTCGGAGCGATCCATCAACCAGGACGAGGTTGAGTACGCACTAGAGCGCGCGAAGGTCGTGCTTCCAGGTAAGAATCCTGGTACCTCCCGTGTTATTGTTGATATTGCGTTCGGCAGAAAATTGTGCGTCGTGTACAAAGACCATCCGGAACGACGGGTTATCATCACCACATATTGGGTGTAATCCATCATGCATCTAACGATTTCAATTGATCCTGTCGACAAGCAGATTCTTGCAGTCTATGTGAAAATTCGGGACGGGGAAGTTTTCAAGACTGTAGAAATTGCCGAGGGCGAGTGTCTTGCGGACGAGGACAAGAATGGGAATCTCTTAGGCGTCGAGATGCTCGCGCCCGGCAAGTTGAAACTTGGTTTGGAAGCGCTGACGTCCGTGTACCACGATCAAAGCGAAGGAATCGAAGAGATCATTCGGAACGCTTCCCTCGCGATGGCTTAACCGATCGAATCGTCCGAGCGGGTCGATAACGAATTGCGTTGACTGACTCGGGAATTCTCCTTCAATCCGACGTATCGTCCACCTGCGCGCGACATTTTTCATGTGGCGATCCTTTTGCTATACTTCCCGCCGTTGGTCTGGCGGCTCCCGTCCGGGAAGCCGCTTTTCTGCAAATGCGGGAACTTTCGTGGGGTAGTGCATCCGGTGTGGCCGAATTACACGAACTATGTCTGACACTCTGTATGTAACGCGGGACGGTCTCCTAAAAATGAAGGCCGATCTCGTGCAGATGAATGAGAACCGGCTGCACATCGCGCAGACGATCGAACATGCGCGCGATCTCGGGGATTTGAAAGAGAACGCCGAATATCACGCGGCCAAAGAGGCGCAGGCGCATTTGCACGCGCGCATACGGGATTTGGAAGACAAGATCGCGCGGTCGGTGATCCTTGAAGATACGGACGTCGACACGTCGAAGGCCTACGTCGGCGCGACGGTGCGTGTGCGGAATAACAAGACGAAGAAAGAGACTACTTACACCCTCGTGAGCCCTGTTGAAGCGGACCTCGCGAGCGGAAAAATATCGACGCAATCTCCCGTGGGGCAGGCGTTGCTTGGCAAAGCGGTCGGCGACAAAGTCGTGGCCAAGGTGCCGGCGGGCGATTTGCCGTTGGAAGTACTGGAAATTTCGCGTTAGTTTTTTGCTCGTGTTAGCTTTTGCAGGCGTTAGTTTTTTTCAGTGCGTTAGCGTTTTGCGGCGGCGCCGTGGTCAGCGCCGTCCGCGGAACTGAATTACACGCCGCGGCGCACGAGGCGCGGGCCGCGGCGGGGCCATCCGGAGCGACATGCCAAAACGAACTGACATCAAGAGAATCATGCTTATCGGTTCCGGACCGATCGTGATCGGTCAGGCCTGCGAATTCGATTATTCCGGCACGCAGGCGTGCAAGGCCCTCCGCGCCGAGGGCTACGAAGTCGTGCTCGTGAACAGCAACCCCGCGACGATCATGACGGACCCCGAGACGGCGGACCGCACGTATATCGAGCCGTTGACGATTGAATCGCTCGAGACGATCATTCGCCGCGAACACCCGGATGCGCTGCTGCCCACGGTCGGCGGG
>JBGTJY010000595.1:0-7890 GCA_041744855.1 Candidatus Hydrogenedentales bacterium | reverse complement strand
AGCTCCAGATGCGAGTATGGAAAACCTTACAGAATTGGAGCAAGCGATCTTAAAGGGACCACCGCGAAAAATGTTTAGGCCTGACCTAGACGCCGATGATTGGTCAAGGCACTGCGACAGAGAGATATGGTTGCGCTTGGCGAAATTGGAGACTAGCGGCGCGAAATTGGGTTCCACGGCGAGTCAAAAACTGGAAGCATTGTCGGCGCTATACCCCGATTGGAAGATTGCGGACGACCAACAGGACGAGTTTCCTGCTTGGATGGAAGTGGGTTTCAACCTAGCTCGGCGTGTTCCATTACCTAGCACGCCGCACGACCTTGTGGAGTATTTTAAACTCCACCCGTCAGAAGAAGAGTGGACGAGTGACAATTGGAAGGAAATATGTCGTTTCGATTTCTCAACAGCTATCGCCACACTACTCGCGTTAGCTCAAGAGGATCAATGGCCCGCTGAACGCTGGGAGGACGCGCTGGAGACTTGGTGTACCGGCAACACCGAGGCGCTCGAGGAGCCGAGTGCCAAGGATGACCTGTTAAGCAGGTCGTGGAGTTGTGTTCCACACACGCTTCTCTCAATGCCCCAACTTTCACTTCGAGACGCGAGCCATGGAGTCGGCAGGTGGTTGCTCGAACAATCATCGCATTTCGTCGGACAAGAAGACCTGTTTTTCGATCTAGTTAATCGCATTATGACTCTCAGTCATGACGACACGGAGACTGTCGCGGAGAATCCGCTAAGTCGGGCGCTGAATCATCCAGTGGGCTATGTTACGCAAGCAACGCTAAGATGGTGGTACCGTCAAGAACCAAAAGATAAGGAAGGGCTCCACGTCCGTGTGAAACCCGTCTTCGAGGACCTATGCGACCGAGAACGTGACAACTTTCGAATTGGCCGCGTGTTTCTGGCGCGCCACCTAATCTCTTTGTTTCGCGTCGACGAGGAATGGACAAAGCGGGCGATGTTGCCTTTTTTTGATTGGAAGACATCTAAGACCGAAGCCCGATGGGTTTGGGCAGGTTTTCTATGGTCGCCTCGGATATATCTTCCGGTTCTAACACTCCTCAAGCATCAGTTGCTCGACACGGTGCAATACTATGAGAATTTAGGCGACCAGTCCGATCATTATGTAAAGTTCTTGACATTTGTCGCTCTAGATGAGGGTGAATTGTTAAGCCAGGCGGAAATACGGGTAGCGCTACAAAAGCTTCCGATAAGCGGCTTGGAGAGCGCAGCTCAGGCCATGCTAATGGCCCTAGAAGGAGCGGGTGCCCAACGAGACGAGTATTGGAAAAATCGCATTGCGCGGTTCTTCGAGACGTGGCCCAAATCGAGCGACAAGAAGTCGGCCGTAATCTCGGAGAGCTTTGCCAAGATTTGTATTGAATCAGGCAGAGCCTTTCCGGATGCTCTTAGTTCGTTACGTTACTGGCTCCAGCCAGTGACGCATGCTGGAGGTTTGCTCCGTCGACTTCACAATTCGAGCCTTTGTGGCAGCTATCCTCGCGATGTCTTGGTACTGCTCGATTTGACGATAGACAACGACGAGTCATGGCCGTCGAAAGAATTAAGGCAATGTTTGGACGAAATCCTGAAGGCCGACGCTTCACTATCGGACGATGGCCGGACAATACGGCTGATTGCCGTATGTGAACGTCACGGAAGGTGAACGGCACGCTCACGAACGAGTAGGCTCGATCGCCGAGTGTATTGGAAACCGCGCCCTCGGCGAGATTTAGAATGGTCGGGGTGAGAGGATTCGAACCTCCGGCCTCTTCGTCCCGAAGTTACATAGTAAAGTAGGGTGCTATGCCTTAACCCGTTGGGAAACTTAGACTAGCGCGATTATCCGCTTTTCAGTCTCTGCCGTCAAATGCCGCGTTTTCCGGTGCTGTTCGGACAGTGTGTCCGAACGAGCAAAACCGCCGCCCTCCACGAGTAACCCACGCTCGCCTACCGGGTCGAATCGGCATCATCGATTACTTCCAACGCCTTCTCCCGTGCTACAGAGAGAATCGCGTCAAGATATCGCTTGTAAAACTTTTCGGCTTCTGAACGCGGTAAATAGTCATCGATGCCCCGGTCTGCTATATGAAGAGCGCCAACAATTCTGGCTACAAAACCGTCGATGTCGCTGCCTCCCCGGATTTTCAACCTTTCGCCCCCGATGCTTCGGATGGTTACGCCACCCTTCTTGCCAGGAGTCGTTTCGAAAGAAAGGAAGTTCTCTACGAAGTCCGCCGCAGCGGTCTCAACGTCCGCCTCGATGACCGCGTTACGCACACCTTCTTTTTCGCTCAGACTTTCGGTGCGTGGGTCGAAAACATACCAGGGCCAGGTCGTTACGTAATAGTTCATCGTCGAACCGGGAGTATATGACGAACTCAAAATCGCGTTGTGGCGTTCGACCTCGACGACTTCGCAGCCCTCGAAGCTATGCTCAGTGATCCACGTGCCGCGTTCGCGCAATTCTCTTACGCTAAGGCCGTAAACCTTTTCCGGATCGCTTTTCTCGACGTACTCTAGAATATTCATCCGATTGGGCATTTCCTTCTCCTCTGCCCGGAGTTGCTCACACAGCTTATCGACCTTTTGTAGCCACGTCCGGATTCTGGCAACCCGCCCGCTATTAGCGCAAACCAACGCGCCAGGATGCCCCAGGTTAAACGATCACGGCTTCGGCCTTTCCCGTGTGCCGTGCTTTCCAAGATAGAACCGCGTGCCGTCGAATCTCGACGAGCGCCTGTCCGCTGGAATGCTTCCGGTAGGTGGGGGTGCGTGATATTCGCGCCATGCGTGGCCTCCATTCGCTTGTTCGGACAGACTGTCCGAATGCTGCTATGGGTTAGGGCCGCGCCCCCCTTTAGATGGGGTAATCGGTAACTGGCGACTTTCGCCTTTAGTTACGCGGTTTCGGCTTTACTTATGTAATGGTCGGGGTGAGAGGATTCGAACCTCCGGCCTCTTCGTCCCGAACGAAGCGCGCTAAACCGGGCTGCGCTACACCCCGAGGATGAGAGGCGGAAATTGTAGCGTTTTTCTGTGGGATCGTTCAACGTGTCCTTGGGGCTTGTGGCCGGCAGGCTGGAAGCCTGCACTACAATCGGTGTAGTGCGCAGCGCGGGCGAATCGTTGATCGGAGTTTCGCGCGGGGGCCATTTGGAATTTGGCGGATTGGGCGCGAATTCGGACGCGGCCGCTGTTGTGGTGGAGCGCGTCCCAGACGGGGGCGTTCCGTTCGTTCATGAGACGTTGGCTTGCTCGCTTGTGGTGGGACTTGTAGACTGCGGATCGTGGTGACTGGCAGAGACACAATCGGACGGTCGAATCGATGCAGTGGTTGACGGGGGCTTTTCTTGCGCCGGCGTTTTTGGGGTTTTTGGCGCTGATTCCCGTCATTGTTTTGTTGTATCTGCTGAAATTGCGGCGGACGGAGATCGTCATTCCGAGCACTTACCTGTGGATCAAGAGTTTGCAGGATTTGACGGCGAATGCGCCGTTCCAGCGGTTGCGGAAGAATTTGTTGTTGCTGTTGCAGATTATTGCGGTGTTGTTGCTGGCCATTGCGTTGGGGCGGCCGTTTCTGCGGGCGGAGGGGGTGCGGGGTTCGAGCTATTGCGTGTTCATTGATCATTCGGCGAGCATGCAGACGTTGGAGGGCGACAAGTCGCGGCTTGCGCTGGCGCAGGAGCAGGCGCTGCAGATGGCGGACGATCTCAAGCGGGGCGATCGGATGATGGTTGTCGCGTTCGCGCAATCGGCCGATGTGTTGTGCGAGTTGACGGACGACAAGTTCCGGTTGCGCGAGGCGATTCGAGGCATCGAACCTACGGACACGCGCACGAATTTGCGCGACGCGATGTTGGTCGCGCGATCGCTTTCGCCGGACAATCCCGATATCGCGTCGGTCGTGGCCGATCTGCAGTTGGTGCTGTTGAGCGATGGCAAGCTTGCCGACATCGACGACGTGGGGGCCGAGGCGCCGAACATGACGTACGTGCGAATCGGCGCGTCGACGGGGAATGCGGGAATCGTCGGGTTTAGCCAGCGTCAGCCAATCGAAGGGCAGACGAACCAGCAGACGTTCGTGTTGGTGCACAACGAGGACGACGCGCAGCTCAGCACGACGTTGTCGTTGTATTTCAACGACTCGCCGATCACCGTGGAGGAAGTCACAGCGGCGGCGGGGGCGGATCAGGAGGTGGTGTTCGCGCATCCCGATCTCGGCGCGGGCGTGTTGCGGGTCGCGCTCGATCATGACGATGCACTCGCTGCGGACAACGAGGCCTGGCTCACGTTGCGACCCGACGCGAAAATTCGGGTGCTCATCGTGGCGAACGCGGAATCGACGAGCGCCTATTTCCTGAAGCGGGCGTTGGCGCTCGAATCGCGCGTGGAATTGAGCACCGTGTCGCCGCTGAGCTACGCGCCGACGAGTGAGTACGACCTCGTCATATTCGATGGGCAGGCGCCGCAGCCGCGTCCCGCCGCCGGCACGTTGGTGTATATCAACGCCGTGCCGGAACTGCCGGGCTTGTCGGAGGATGGAGTCATCGAGCGGCCGCCGATTTTGGGCAAGGAGTCCGAGCATCCCGTGATGCGCTTTCTGAATCCGGGGAACATCGGCATCGCGAAAGCCATACGCGTCAATTTGCCCGACGGCGCGCGGACGTTGCTCTCGACGACGGGCGGGCCATTGATCGCGGATGTGTCGCAAGGGAATCAACGCATCGTGCTCATCACGTTCGACATCTCGGATTCGAATTGGCCACTGGAGTTGTCGTTTCCGTTGTTCGTGCAGAATCTCGTGTCGTGGGTGCCGCGCGCGTCGTTGGGCACGGAAAACAGCGTGGCGACGGGCAGCTCGATCACGCTTTATCCGGAGCGCGAGGCTTCCTCGGCGATCGTGCGCACGCCCTCGGGCCGGACGGAAACAGTCGCGCTCGATCCGTTGCGGCCGGTGTATTTCGGCGCGACGAGCGAGGCCGGTATCTATACGGTGACGCAAGGCGAGGCGAAGACGGAGTACGCCGTGAATCTGCTCGACCGAGGCGAGTCGTCGATCACGCCGGCGGACGAGTTGAAGTTCGGCCGCAGCACGGTGGCGGCGCAAACGGGCGGCGTGCGACAGACGCGCGAGTTGTGGCGCTGGTTCGTCATCGCGGCGCTCGCGGTGCTGACCGCGGAATGGTGGGTTTACACGCGGCGGGCGTGGGCGTGAGGCGATTCTTCTTTCTTGCCGCGTGTGCGATGGCCGCGATCGCAATGGCCGCGATCGCAATGCCCGCGATCGCAAGCGCGCAGACGACGGTCGTCGACCAGGTGGACGAGCCGGAAGTGCTCATCAGCGTCGATGCCGGCTACAACACCGCGCTGCGCCTGAAGCATTGGACCTCCGTCGACGTGGTTGTGTCCAACGAGACCGAAGACAAATCGGGTTTCGTCGAGGTGCGTACGTACGGTTTTAACAAGGCGCTGGAGAGTCCGACGCATCGCATGCCGGGGGAATTTCCGCGGAACTCGCGCAAACGTTTCCGATTCAACGTGTACATGGATACGCCGGAGCGCGTGGAGGCTTGGGTATACGATGAGCGCGGACGCCCGCTGATCGATGTTCCGGCGTATATCAAGTTGCAGCCGATTGAGGAGCACGATTTACTCGTCGCAATCCTCGATGAACAGCCTGAAGGTTTTGGTTTTTTATATCGCGCGGTGCAAGACGAAGAGGATCTGACTACGCGGCTGCATCGGTTCACGTTGACGCCGCCCGATTTCGGACTGTTGCCGAATCATGTCGAGGCGTATCGCGCGTTCGACGCTGTGATTATTGGCGCGATCGATCCCGACCGCGTGCCCAACGAACAGCGCGAACTGCTGCGTCGCTACGCGGAGGACGGCGGCAACGTCATCATTTGCACGGGCGCGCGGGGTCCGGCCTACCGCGAAAGCTGGATCGAGGAACTCGCGGGAATCGAAATCGGCGGCGTGGTCGAGACGAATGATCGGGCGATTGCCGAGGCTGCGTTTCCGCTAGACGCGCATCGCGCGGGCGCGCGCGAAAACCGCGAGACGGTGCTGGCCGAGTTGCGCGAGAACGACCCACGGATATCGCGGCTCGGCGAAGAGATGGTGCTCGCGACGCTGCGGCCTGTCGGCCGGGGCCGTGTATTCACGTTGGGGGTCGACGTGGGCGGCGGCGCGCTCGCGAATTGCGCGGGTTACAACGTGCTGTGGCGCGAGGCGATTCGGCGCGACGATCGGAACGAACTGGACGTCGGGGCGGCGACGACCATGGCCGCGCAACAATTGCCGTACCTGGCGGGCGTGCGCATTCGGTCGCTCGGGTTTGTGCTGAAGTATCTCGGGTTGTATATCGGCATCGGTATCGTCGCGAATTGGATTTTTTGGAGCCGGTTGAAGCGCCGCGAATACGCGTGGGTTACGTTGGTGATTTGTTCATTCCTGTTTACGGGCTTCGCGATTTTTTCCGGCTCGGCAGGGTGGGACCGCGCGGCGCAAGTCCACCAGATCGAAATCGTAGAAGTGCCGAAGGGTGGCGGGCTGGCCAGGTATCACGGGATTACGGGCCTGTTCACGACGCGCACGTCAACGTTCGAGGGCGAGATTTCGATAGAGGACGCGGTGGTATACGACGGATCGCGCATGCATTCGAGGCAGATGGGCGGCGGATTCGGCATGCCGCAATTGATTCAGCCGTTTCAATTGGTTCATGGCGACCAACAACGCGTCGAACGTTTCCGCGTCGGCGCGAGCGAGCTTCGCGTGGTGCGCGTGCGTGCGGATTGGAACCTTGGAGAAGCGATTGAGGCGGACTTCACGTACGAGGACAATACGCTCGAAGGCGTGGTGAAAATTTCCGAAGAGATCGAGCCGAGTTATGTCGGGTTGATCATGAACAACGCCTTGATAAAGCTCGTTCAACAGGACGAACGAACGTGGACCGTGCGGAGTTCCGCGGAAGAGATCAAGACGCTTCGATACGGCGCGCAGCATTACATCGCGAATGGGATATTCGGCAATCCCAACACGCAGGAAGAAAGTCTGCGCGTGGGGATTGTTACGGGTCTGTTCAACGATCAGAATCGCCCCTGGGGTTTTGACCGCGCCCAATCGCCGGTGCTGCTGATTTGGACGGACGGATCGCCGGATTTGGCGTTTCGGCCCGATGGTGAAATCGAGACGCAGACATCGATTCGCCTAATCGTCGCGGGCGTCGAGGTGAAATACGCGCGCAATTCCGATCGGTTGCGGGTCGATTTCCCCGTGAATGCGGGTAACTACTTTGCAATGGATGAACGTCCGATTGCGACTCAGATTCGGGAGATGGGTCCGTCCTATCAAGTGCCCGACCGGTGGGACCTGACCATCGATCCCGGTCAACCCTGGCTGGACGATCCTGCTGGCACGCTGACCATTCGTATCGTCGGGCTTGTCGATCGCAGCGCCGATTATCCCGACGGATTTGATGTCATGCTTGCCGGGCCGGGAGAGACTACGCGCCAATGGCACAATGAACACATCGTCGAAACGAACGTGCATGAAATCGGCGAACGAAAAGCCATCGAATACGTTTACAAGGTCGATGACTGGCGCGATACGAAAGGCGTGTATTCGGCGGGCATGCTGCTGTTCAGTGTGCTCGCGTTGGCGAAAGATGAAACCGAACTGTCCGTAAATTCGGCAGGAGAGTTGGACATGCCCGGGACATTAATCATTCGGCGGCCGTACGCGACGGTCGCCGTTGGCGCGTCCGGCGAGTTTCGGCCCGGATACCAACCAGAAGAGACCACGCTGCCATGGCGATGATTAAGACGGAAGGCCTCACCAAAAAGTACGGCGCGAATTTGGCGCTGGACCATCTCGATCTCG
>JBGTJY010000594.1:0-3159 GCA_041744855.1 Candidatus Hydrogenedentales bacterium | reverse complement strand
AAAAATGGACTGCGAAATACGAATCCCGCGACGATATCTTTTCCGGTGACGGGAAATAGTTCCGGCGCGGTGACTTCATCGGGGTGCAGGTTCACGTAGTGATTGACGCCGTCCGCGTAGGCCTCGCAGATCGCGCGCGTCTCGGGCGCGAGTTCTGTCTCGTATTTGGCGTTGACGTCGTCCCATGTGCCCAACAGGTGCACCATGAAATCGATGGCCGCGGCGTCGGTGCCTTTGAGCGCCCCGCCCTGGGCGCGCGTCGTGTACATCGCCTCTTCGACCGTCGGGAAGTCATCTTCGCATTGCGCGTACGCGAGGCCGAACGAAGCGTCGGCGTCCGTCTTCCCGAAGATGTGCGGCACGCCCCATGTGTCCCGGAGAATCTCGACGTCGTAGCGTTTGCTGACCGGCGTGGATTCACTCGGCGTCAAGACGGTTTGTTCGTCCGCTGCGCGATTCGCGGCAGTGGGGTTGCCGCTATCGGTAGTCGCGCACCCCAAGAGCACAGCGACGATAAGAGCCAAGGTCAAGGAATTCGCATTCCGCATGGTTCGCTCCAGATGGTACGATAGCCGCGTCAAAAGATTAATGCCCGCCCGGCGCCATAAAACCACGATGCACCCCGGCGATTCAATGACGCCCGGAAAAGGGTCTAACCGTCGCCGGGAGGGACGCGCTCTACATTCCGCGGAACGCCGCGTCCGGGTTTTCGGGTCGAAGGCGGGCGACCCAGCGCAAAATATGGACACGCAGGAGCGCGTCCCTCCCGATCGAGTATCAGGAGAGATTTTTAGCATGGCCATTAGAATGCATGTCGCCGGTATCCGCAATGTGCCGGTTTCTGAACTCAAGACGGAACTCAGCGGTCTCGGCAATTTCGAGCTGCACGAGTCCGGCGGTTGGGCGTGGTTCACGGTGAGCGTGTGGCAATATTCCGCGGCGGAATTGCTAGCGGAACTCGAGAAGCTGCCGCGCGCCGTCTTGCTGGCGACGACCGAAGACGCTTCCCGGTGGTATCTGCGTTTACGCGCCCCGGGCCAGGAGCCCTACGATCTCTGCCATGAATTCGCGATGTTGGGCCATCCGTCGCTTTCCGACGAGTCTCACGCGGCGGACATGACTGCCGAGAAGACGGCCGATTCCGAAACTCCTCTCGTCGCCAAGGCAAAGGGCGAACCCGGCGATGACTTCTTCAACGAGGAAGGAGACGCGGAAGACGACAGCGAATACGACGAACGCGATCTGGTTGCGTCCATCGTGCGCGACAAACGCGAGATTTTTGGATGTCCACTTCCGGAGGGCGTTGAAGAGCACCTCAAAGGGCTGCCCCCGGGCGAGGCCATGCAATGGCTGTTCGCGTGGGAGGGAGCGGGGCTCATCGGCGCACTCAAGCGATTTGGCATTCCGCATCAGGCCGACGCGATCGCGTCCATCATTCTCGGAGAGTCTGTGAGCGAGGCGGAGTTGGATTCCGATGTTGGCAATTTGCCGCGCTTGTTGGTGGCGCTGGGTTTTGGCGAATACTTCGAAGAGTGGATCGAAGAAACGATTGGCGGAGAGGCGGCCGACAACGGCGAAGAGCATGAGTACGATGAAGCGTACGGAGTCGAGACCGAAATCATCGACGCGGTCCTCGACCTCGCCGAAAGCCAAAAGCCGAAACGCGTCACCGGCGAACCCGTGGCCTTGCCCTTGGCCAGCGCGCATGCGGCGGTTTATCTAGCGCTGTTTTGCGATCCCGGAGCAGATGTCGTCTTCTACGTGAGACCGGCATCGGAGTGGCCGCCGCTTGACGACGATGGACTCTTCGAAATCGCCGACGACGACGAAGGCGGCGTCTACATTGCGCCGGACGATCCCGAGGCGCTGTTCATGCATGAAGGCGGCGAATTTAGAAAGGCGCTCTCGCGGCTCCCCGATGAAACCGAGATCAACTTGTTCACGGGCAGCGTCGACATGGAATCTGGCATACATCAGTATCGAGGCATCGTCCGCGATCGGCAGTGGAGGATCGTTGAAGCCGCGCCATGCGCGGCGGCTAACGCGTTGCGAGGCGCGCTCGAACTCGCGAGAGCACTCGTGGAGAAAACCCCGATTGCGGCGGCGGACCAGGCGGAGTTGAACGCGGTGTTGAAGGCCGCCGAAAAGGACCCCGAACTCGATGGGCAAAAACCCAAACACGACGGCCTTCATTTTCGAGGCAATCGCGCGGACCTGACGGCAATCGCAAAGTTGCTGTTCCGGCACCGCTACCGCGATTTTTGGGACGTCAGAGAGGGCGAACGGGCCGACGCCGAAGAGGTCGCCGAGTGGGAAGAGCTGAAGTCGGGAATCGCCGAAGCCATCGGGTTAAATGATGGAGGTCCAGTGATCATCGAGGGCGCCACGGCCCGCTTCATCGGCGTCGACACCGAGTCCCTCAATCCACCCGTGGCAAAAGCGGTCGCAATCGGGGAGGAGCGCATGCGTGAGGCCGGATTCGCACCGATCGGCGCGCTTTCCGCCGAAGGTGCAGGCCATACGGTGATGTGCGGATACGTCCACCGCGAGTCCGACACGTATGGAGTCGTCTATCCGGACGCCCTGAGCGAAACCCGAATGGATTGCTACACGCGATTCTCGGGAGACGTCTCGCTCACCACGAGCACGACGCCGGGCCAATCCAGCCGGCGCGCGCACGGAATCTATCACCGCACGTCGACGGCGACGACAGTGAAAGACCTCTTCGCGGAGCATCAACGCGGCTGCGCCATACTCCGCGAACGCGGTCACGTACCCGAGCCAATCGAGCCGACAATCGAAGGCCTCGCCCGCGCGATTGACGACTACCTTACGCGCCGCTTCGAAACAGAAGAAGACAGCGAATAGTTCAACCGACTATTGGGCGGCCTGTGCAACACCGATGACCGCGACGGCCACTCGCCCGCCGGCATTGCCGGTCGGTTGGGTCGTCAGGTCATCCGCCGCGGCATGCACCACGAGACCACGACCGAGAATCGAATTGTCGCCGGAAAACGCGAGCATCTTGTCGACGGTCTTCATCATGGCGTGACCGTTCGCATCGGCTTCGAGATTCCCGAGATCGCCGACGTGGCGCTTCTCCGCCGTGGGTGCGCCATGATCGTGACCGCCCGGATTAAAGTGGCCGCCTGCCGCCGT
>JBGTJY010000593.1:0-17808 GCA_041744855.1 Candidatus Hydrogenedentales bacterium | reverse complement strand
GCGACTTCGATCCTGTCGTCGGCGAGAAACTCCGCGTCGTATGCGTCTTAACCGGCCACGGACTCAAAGACCCGGATAGCGCCGTGAAGTCCGCGGCCGAACCAGTGACCGTCGACGCGCAAATCGATCAGGTCGTCGGCGCGATCAACCTCGAAGCCGCGCAGCCCGCGCCGCGATGAACCAAGCGACAACCACACGCCGTCATTCCCATGCCGCGATGAACCAAGCGACAACCACGCGCTGTGGCGTTATAGGAAAACGTTAATGGCATTCGGCCTGATATTCGACGTCGACGGCGTGATCGCCGATACCGAACGCATCATCGCGCAGGCGACGATCGACTACTACCGCGAGCGGCACGGCCTCGAACTCACGCCCGCGGATTTTCACCCCTACGTCGGCGCCGGCGACATCCGATTCACCAGCGGCCCCGCGGAGGTTCACGGCATTGCGATCGACATCGAAGAAACCGTGAAGGCCTGCCACGAGAACTTCAACCGCATCCTGGCCGCGAGCCGCAATATCGAATTCCCCGGAGTCAAGGCCCTCACCGATGCCGCCGCGGCCGATCCCGAATGGCGTCTCGCGATGGCCACGTCGAGCATCAAGGCGAAATCGGAACGCACGCTCGCCGCGACTTCGGTCAACACGGCCGGGTTCAACACCTGGATCGCGGGCGACATGATCAAACGCCCGAAACCCAACGCCGAAATCTACGTCACTGCCGCGCTCGCGATGCGCCTGCCCCCCACGCGCTGCGTCGCGATCGAGGATGCGCCGAACGGCATCAAGTCCGCCAAAGACGCCTGCATGAAATGCGTCGCCGTGACCAACACGTTCCCCGCCGAAAAACTCGCCCAGGCCGATCGCATCGTCAACTCGCTCGAAGAAATCACGCTCTCCGATCTCGCGGAGTTGATCACCGGCGACAAGGATACGCGGGTCAATTGGGGCGCGCGAGTCAAGAGCTGATGGACCCGCGGACCGCACCCAGCGCAGATTGGCTGGAAATCGTCCGCTATCTCGACCCGACAGGGTACGACGAGGTCTATCGCGAACAAATCCGACGCCGGAACCTGGTGGAATCGGGCGAGAGCGGGAACGCGCTCATCCTCTGCGAGCACACGCCGGTCATCACGCTCGGGCGCAACGCGCACGCCGACCACGTTCTCGCGACTCGCGAAGCCCTCGCCCGTTTGGGTATCGACGTAATCTCGACCGATCGCGGCGGCGATGTGACCTACCATGGTCCTGGACAACTCGTTGCCTATCCCATTCTCAATCTAGACGAGTGGCGGCGCTCCGTTTCGGGCTACCTTCGGCTCCTCGAAGAGGTCCTCATCCGCACACTCGCGTTTTATGGGATAATTGGTTCACGCTTAGAAAGCCACACGGGGGTGTGGGTCGGCGGCGGTAATAGCGCGACGACCAAAGTCGCAACGCCGACGAAGGTCGGCGCGCTGGCAAAGGTCGGCGCCATAGGCGTCGGGGTTCATCAGTGGGTCACCTACCACGGGATAGCGCTCAACATCGCGCCCGACATGACACACTTTTCCCTCATCGTGCCTTGCGGGATTCCGGACAAGCCGGTGACGAGTCTCGAACAAATACTCGGTTACAATCCGCCCATGACCGAAGTTGTCCAACACTTCGAACTCGCTTTCGCCGAGATTTTCGGAGCGGCACGGCAAGGCGAACACGCCCAGGCCCCAGCGTCATGAGCGGCGCATCATGAGCCTCGTCAGCGTAACGCTGTCGATCATCCTGATGATCGTATTCCTCGGATGGGGCGTCTACGTACTCCGCGTCAAATACCGCGGCCATGAAGACCTTACAAGGCGCACCGAAGCGATCACGCTGGGCGCGGTGGCTGTCTTCGTTGTAGTCGAATACTTCCTGCTCAAACCCTCGTTGGTCAATTCCCCGATCCTGTTCACATTCACAATTCTGGGAATCGCCGTCGCCACGGCCGCGCTCTATGGGCCCCTGCTCGTGTCGCTGGCGTCGCAAGTCGTCGTCGACGTCATGATGCCGCCGCTCGAACCGACGAACGACGCGCCGCAATTCGGCCCAATCGAAGCCCTCGAACGCATGGGCGACTACGAATCCGCGCTGCACGAGTGCATGGTCGTCGCGCGCATTTTCCCCAAGGACCCGTCCGTCGCGTTGCGCATCGCTGAAAACCTTGCCAACCTCGAACGCCACGTCGAAGCCGCCGAATGGTTCGAACGCGGACTCGTGCGCGTCACTGAACCCGATCGCGCGCTACGCATCGCCAACCGGCTCGTTGATCTCTACGCGCAACGCATGGAACGCCGCGACGACGCGCGCCGCGTGCTTACCGAATTCGTCGAGCGATTCCCCGAACATGAGCGCGTCGAATCCATCCGTGCGCGTATCGCCCGGCTATCGGCCCCCGCCGCGGTTCAGTTGGAAACGGTTCCAGACCTCTCCTTGGAATAGCGGCAGCTTCATCGCTGCGCCGCGTCGACGAATTCCGCGTCGACGTTCAAATCCCGCTCGACCTCCCGCAACCCCGCCTCGAGCCGTTCGAGGCTCGCCTCCGATGGCGTCGAAAAGATCACCGTCGCGTTGAAAATGGGCGCCGCCGTGAAGGGCCCGCTCGCGACGGTGTAGTCCATCGACTGAATGTTCACGCCCTGTTCCAACAAAAAGAGCGTCAACGTATTGATGATGCCCGGCTGATCGCCCCCGGTAATTCGCAGCTCCCGCAACGACTCGCCCGACACCGAATCCGAAGTAGCGACCCGCGCCGAAACCTGCAAGTGCTCATCCGCAAGCCCCGTCAATTCGGGCAACAACGACAACACTTCGGTCTCGGTCTTCGTCTCGACCGTGAACATCAGAATGACGGCAAACTCCCCGCCCAGCTTCACGGATCGCTGAACGGTGATATTCCCGCCGCGCTTAAAGATGGCATCGCTAATCCGATGCACAATCCCCGGCCGATCTTTTCCGATGGCGGATACGATGATTTGCGTTTGCATGAGTGAACCCTTCGAAACTGGCGACGCAGTCCGCGGATCGCGCTGCTTATAGTGACAAGACCCGACGTAACTCCTCGTCAAGTTGACGTTCTTTCTCTGCGGGTAGTCGACCGACACGATCATCGAGCCACCTCTTGTCGACGGTAATGAGTTGCGTTAGATTCACAACGGAGGCACGGCTTAGACCACTCTGCCTGGGCGTCAGCTCAAGACTTCCCGGCGCGGACGCTATCCGCAAATTGGAAGTCACGCTCGCGACGACAACTGTCCGTATGCCGCTCCGATTAAATCTATTTGCCGAGAGGACGAGAACTGGGCGCCGATAGCCAGGCGCCGATCCTTGAGGGTCAGGCAGATTCGCCCACCAAATTTCGCCCCGTGCGATCTCCAACTACCAGTCTTCCTTCGGCAGCGCTTCCATTTGCATACGGTGAAGCACCGGGTCCAACTCACTGGATTCTTTCCCGTACACTTCGTTCAACCGACGAGTGATTTCCGCATCATCGCGTTTCGCAATATACTCGTGGATCGCCGACTGATAGAGCTCACTCCTACTTATTCCTAACTCGCGTGCGAGTTGCTCCGCGGCACGAAACAGAGAATCGGGTATGGAGACAGCGGTCTTCATGTACGGAGTATAACATAGGTTATACCCAGCCCAGATGGAGTACCAAGCCCGACAGTGGGGAGAGAAGACTCGAACCTCCACCCCCCGGGCCAAAAGGTTCGTAGTTCGGCATTCATGCGGCCGGGTTCGGAGCCAAGCCCGACCGGTTATCCCATCCCACCGCATGAATGCGGAACTGGGAACGTTTTTACCGTTCTTTCTCCAACAATTTTCTGCCTTCGTCCAATTCCGCGCGATCGTCCGCGGAGATTTTCGGGAAGCCATCGTGCAAGTCGACGATCTTGGAGGCGATGGTGTCGGCGATGAGCGCTCGGGCGAACCATTTGTTGTCGGCGGGAATGACGTGCCACGGTGCGTTCTTGGTGCTGGTCGCGGCGAGCAGCGCCTCGTAGGCATGCATGTAGTCGTCCCAGTGTTGGCGTTCTTTTACGTCGCGCAGGGAGAACTTCCAGTGCTTCTCCGGATTATCGAGGCGAGCGAGGAATCGTTTTTTCTGTTCGCCTTTCGATTGGTGCAAGTAGAACTTCAGGATGACGGTGCCGTTGCGGCAAACGAGCTTTTCGAAGTCGTTGATTTTGTCGAAGCGCGCGGACCAGAAGGCATCGTCGGCGGCATTCGGATCGATGCCTTGGGCTTCGAGGAAGTTTGTATGAACGCGTACCACGAGTACTTCTTCGTAGTAGGAGCGATTGAAAATGTTGATGCGGCCGCGTGAAGGCAGGAAACGCACCGGCCGCCACAGGAAATGGTGGCTCAGTTCCTCTTCGCTGGGCGCGCGAAACGAATGCACTTCGCAGCCCTGGGGATTGACGCCCGACATGATGTGCTTGATGGCGCTGTCTTTTCCGGAGGCGTCCAGACCTTGGAGGATGATCAGTACGCCATGTTGCTGGTTGGCCCAGAGGAGTTCTTGGGTATGGCGCAACACCTCGACGTCTTCTTCGACGAGTTCCTTCAACTTTTTCTTGTCGCGGAGTTCGGGGGGCGCGTCGGTGTCAAACTTCGACAAGTGGACCTTCTCGCCCGGCGCGACGAGATAAGGTTTCAGGTTGAATCGATGGGCCATGCGCGCTCTCCCGATTACGAAAACATGCCTTTGACTTCGTGGGGTTGGTACGGCGCTTCGAGTTGAAGATTTCTTCATCCGTCAAATCGAGCGCTGCGGCGATGGCGTCGTCGAGGTGCTTCATTTTCGTCGCGCCGACGATGGGTGCGGTGACGACGCGCTTGGGTGGTTCTGCATACTGACGAATCGCGCCCAGCCATGCAAATCGGAGAAGTCGAGCCAGCGTATGAACATCCACGCGGGGACTGTATATTCCATGAATCCCTCCGACCTACGCAGGTTGCCGGAGCGTGCGGGCGGGGATTATAGAGCCTTCCGCCGACTTGACGTAATCTGGCTAATCTTCTCCATCGGATCCGCGCGTGCGGCGCTTACGCTGGCGTAGCGCGTTGGCCTTGTAGAAAAGCGCCGGATCGATGATGGGCGGATGCACCCCCTGCGTCTCGACATTGCCGTAGCTCACCCGCCCGCGGTAGGTGCGATTGCTGAGGATGATCGCGATGGCCTGCCGCGACCATTTGTTGCCTTTGCGGGTATAGATATTACGAGAGTGCAGATAGTCAACGACTTTGCCCGTGCTGCGGGTACGGAGGTATTCGCGGAAAATCGCGCGCACGACTTCCGCTTCGCGATCGTCAATCACGAGCGGCGGTTCGCCCTCTTCGCCGCGCCGGTATCCATATGGGGCCGGGCCGGTTCCATATCGGCCTTGCTGCACGGCCTGCAATTGGCCGCGCTTAACTTTCGCGCCATGCGTGAGCGAACTCTCCGCGCCACCGCTGACGGCCCTGCCCAAGGGCGCCACCTGACCTTTTCTGGCCGTTTCCTCGACACTTGCCATCATGGGTCCCTATCTCAAGTAGTCATTCCTCAGGTAGGGGCTCACGTATAACTCCGCAGCGCAGCACCCGCACCTAGGTCGGCGTTCTATTCGCTTGGCCCCATTCACCAAGCGTCCCTGCATTATTTACAGCTTAGTTCGTGACAACTCCGACGGAACTCGTGTGCGAGTACAGTTCGGATGCGATGAACCGAGTTCGCCCGATTTGCGCAGATGGCAAAGTATCCAGAATATTCTGGGCCCGCGAGGGCTAACGTCCTTCCGCAGCAACTCGACTAGCACGCGCCCGTTTCGTGTCTCTTACTCTACGTCAAAATAGTGCTAATGTCAACAGTTTTGTTGAGGGCGAAACTTCACGATGGCGGACCACATGGAGTCACCGTCGGGACATTGCCATAGACCGGGAAAGAGTAAAATGAAAACGGGGCAGACGACACTAGGTCCTGCCCCGGTTGCACAATCGATTGCCCGTTTTCCGAAAGTTACGCGGATTTACCCTTCTTTTTCTTGGCCATATCCATAATGGACGCGGGGGCCTCGGCGTAAGGACTGCTGTCGAGCGCAAGGCTGGCTTCGAGGATGGAACTAATTTCTTTCTTGTTCATACCTGACGCCTTCGCTTCGCTCACTACTTCGTGAAGGCGGGTGAGGGTTCGGCGCCGGCATTCCTCGCGGCATTTGGCCTCGATGCCCTTGTTGATGAATACTCCCATGCCACGGCGGGTGAACAGGAGTCCCATGACTTCTAAATCACGGTAGGCCTTCGCTACCGTATTCGGATTGACGCCTAGACGCTCGGACAATTCGCGAACGGACGGCAATTGGTCCATGGGTTTCAACTCGCCCGAGGCAATGGCGAATTGAATGTGGTTCTCGATTTGGATGTACACAGCGACACTGCTGTGTATGTCGATACTCGCTAGCATGATGGGTGGGTTCCTTTTCTGATGCAGTTTCGTCCTAGGGTAAACGCGGACACTTCCGAGTCCGCCTCGTGCCGTCGGCCCCTACCGACAAGCGTACTCGGGGTGCTTAGTGCGATAATAGCCCCCGCGAACAAGGGCAGGCGACTTCGCACCCCCGCGACGCGCAGTATTATAGCGCAGCTAACGGCACGGATTTCAAGGAGTATTTTCGATGGATTTAGCGCGCGTTAACTTTGGCGCTTTTTCCGGCGCCGCTTGGCTATTGACGATCGCTTTTTCGTCGGGTTGCGCTAGTACGGAGACATCTCCAGCGCCGGAGGCAGCCCCGGCGTCCAGCACGAAGTCGCCAGTAGTCGTAGAGAAGCCAGCGCCCACCCCAACGCCGTCGCCGAGAACTCAGTCCCCGCAGTCGCAGGCGCCACGTCCTCCAGTCTCGGTGGCCGCAGTGGAAACTATGCCTGCGGGCCCTCCGGGGACGCTTCAATTCGATATCGCGGATATAGCTGGGCGTCCGCTGCCTGCGAGAATCGAAATCCGCAACGCGCAGGACCAGCGGTTTGAAATAGTCCAGGCCCTCAGCGGTAAGGCGTCCATCGATATGCCCAGTGGCCTGTGGAAATCCTACGTGTACGTAATCGATGGCGGCGCCCCGATCCTCGTCGATATACACGAGGTTGACGTCCCCCCAGGTGGCGCGGCCACCGTGACCTCGAGAATCCTCGAAGGAGCGGGCGGCAACCGGCCATTGCGCGCATTCGACGGCGATATGGACCTCGCGCTCGACCGAGTCGAGTTGCAGGTAGGAACCGATCCACAGGACGCGGCGAGCGTGCCAGGGCTCACACCGATCAACTGGCCATCACCTGTGCTATCACCCAAAGCGCAGTGGTATCGGGGCGAACTTCACGCGCACTCGAAGTACGGCATCGGTTCGGAGAGCGTGGGCGAATTGGTCCGGCGGGCCGAGCGAACGGGATTGGACTTTCTGGCAATTGCGGATCGCAACACGTTGCAGGCCAGTTTCGATCCGGAGTTCCGCTCGAGCTCGATGGTCCTCATCCCTGCCATGGAGTGGGGCAACGACGAGTTGGGTGTAGCGCTGGTCTATGCGCCTCGCACGGCGTTGGAGTCTACGTCGGACATAGGTTACGCGCAGGCGATGGCGTACCGGGTTCAGTCGCAAGGCGGATTGTTCATGGTGGCGCATCCATGCTTCGCGACTGCTCCATGGCAATGGGGACTGAGCTATGTCAACGGCATTGAAGCATGGTGCCGTGGCTGGCGTTCCGTGCCGCCGCTCTGGATGGACCGGCTCACCGATAACGTCAAAGTTCGCAAGGATGGCGAGCTTATTCATTCAATCGCGTTGGCCACCGCGACCCCGGGATACTCCGCGAATGGTCAAGGCGCCTGGTTTTACGATAACGAGCTGAATCGTGGACTAAAGGCAGCGGTCATCGGCGGGAGTTATAGCGTAGGCCCGCAAGTGCCGCTGGGCCAGCCCGTCACGTATGTGTTTGCGAACGAGAAATCACTCAAGGGGCTGCTCGACGGAATTCGTTGGGGACGCACCTTCGTCAGCAAGGGGCTGGATGGCCCGAAGCTAGGCTTCGTCGCGGACATCCTCAATGACGGAACTATCGAGTCCGGGGTGGGCGGCTGGGTCCCGCTGAATGTGCCGGTGCTCTTCCGTGTCGAAGTTCAGAATGCCCCGGACGCGACAGTGGAAATCTTATTGAACGGGAGTGTCTTCCGATCATTCAAGAGCCGAAATAACGGCAATTTCGCCTACGAGTTCGCGTTCGTAGCGGAATCCTATTCCGTCTTCCGCGCGCGCGTTATTGCCCCAGCGCAGGGTGAGGGCTACGGCGTGAACGAAGTGCTCGCGATGACAAGCCCGATCTACGCGCTCGAAGTGGTTCCCGAAATCCCCGGTGCGGAAGACAACATCTGGCTGGCTATCGAGCATAACCTTTTCAATCCCGGCCCGAACGATCGGTTCGTTCCGGGGAACCCGGCTACGGACGAGTATCGGACAATTCAGCCAAAATTCAGGTTCTAGCCGCCGACTCTACGGGAGTGAACCTACGGCGAAGCGTTTCTACTTTCGCGCGTAGCGTGGCTTGTTTCCCAAGATGCATGCCCGCCGCTTAACCCTTGCATACCTTCGATTTGCGAGTTCTTTCACTTTCCCCAGTATGTTTCCAATTGACAGATTTGGCGGACGTCCGTTATTCTGACCGCCGTAAAAAGGTCCACGGAGCTGGGCCAATCCTACACGGAAGCCTGGGAGGGCTGAGTGAGGGGTGCAATTGTGTGAGGGTGCAATTGGTCAGTACCGGAGCGGAGGAGGTCGTGCAGTGACTGGAGAATCAATCGCAGAGCAAGTTTCGGGAAAGGTGAAGTGGTTTAGCGATCAAAAGGGCTATGGGTTTATCGTGTGCGACGACAAACCGGATATTTTCGTGCACCACTCTGCCATCAAAATGGATGGGTTTCGCACGCTGAAGGAAGGGGAGTTCGTGATTTATGACTTGCTCGAGAGTCCCAAGGGGCTGCAAGCAGTCAACGTGATGCGTAAGGATTGAAATCGGTTCTCGTTACACGTATCAGCCCTTACTATTCGCGCGCGCCGAAACCTTTTGGGCGCGCGCGTCGTTTGTTCAGCGTATGATGGCGTGTTTCATTCGCGTTTCTTTTGTGCTCGAATCGGAATTTTAAGTTGATTCACTTGTTTCATTCTCGGCTTTACGAGTCGATTAGGACGCGCGGGAGCGCGTCCCTCCCGGTGCTGTTGCTTGTGATTCTCGGATGTGCGAGCACGCCCGAGCCCGAAGTATCGAACGACGCGCGCGTATCCCCCACCGCCGATCTCGCGCTCTTACGGACGAACGTCGAAGGCGATCCCTCGAACGCGGACGCTCACTATCGTTTGGGTAACGCCCTGTTCGATTTGGGGAAATTCGAAGAGGCTGGAACAAAATACGAGCAAACGATTGCGCTCGACCCTCAGCACGCGGCCGCGCACTGCAACCTGGGCTTGTGCCTGCGCCAACTGGGCGACTACAGCGGCGCGATTGCGTCGTATCGCCGCGCGCTGGAAATCGAGCCGGACGACGTCGTGACGCTCCAGAATCTGGTGATCGCTTCGCGTGCAGGAGGCGATCTCCAAGGCGCGATGGCCACGCTCGCACGAATCGCGGAGCTGCATCCCGATGATATCGAAGCTCAGTCCGAATTGGCGCGGGCCCTACTCGAGGCGGAACAGTATGCCGACGCGGCGAAATCGTTTGAGCGCGTGCTCGAGCTGGAACCCGGGAACGCGGGCGACTACTACAACCTCGGCCTTTGCCATTACTTTCTCGAGGACTGGGATGCGACCCTGGCCGCCTGGCTGACGGCACTCGCCCATGACCCCAACCATGCCTCGATCCACAAGGGATTGGCGGTCGTATACTGGCGGCGGCATGAATACGATCAGGCATGGCAACAGGTCGTTCAATGCCAGAGATTGGGCATAGCCCTGACGCCGGAATTCATTGCGGAGTTGCAGCGGGACTCAGGACGGATTGGGCCGGAAGCGAGGCAGTAGGGGGCTCGTGGGTAAATCCGGACGCGCGGAGCGCGTCCCTCCCGATGCAACACTTCGCGGTGTTGATGGTATATCGCGATGAGGGGCGGCACGATGGGGTATACTTTTCCGCATACAAGCTCCTCCCGAAGACGAGCGATTCGGCGCTGATGTGGCGGTTTGAGAAAATCAGTCGGCAAGGGCGAATTCGGTTGGGGAGCGCTGGAGGTCGGCAAGATGGGTTTGGCAAGAGTATGGGTTCCAAGTGCGCGTACGCTCGGGTTCAGTTTCCTTCTACTGGCCGCAATTGGCTTCATGGGGTGCCCGAGGCCCAACGGCAATTTCTCCTTCACGAGCGCGGACATTGGCGGCGATAGCACCGGCCGCGGTTCCGATGTGTTCGATGGTGCGGGAGCGCCGGCCGAAGACGATGGCGGCGCGGAGGGTGAGGCGGCGCGGGAAGTCGTCGAACCGGATGTCATTCGGAAAGTCGGCGACCTGTTGTATGTCCTCAATCAATTCCGCGGATTGACGATCGTCGACCTGACCGATGAGACGATCGTGTCGCGCGTGCCGACGTTCGGCTTCCCGCGCGACCTGTATCTTGTCGGCGACCGTGCCTACGTGCTGGTCGGCCAAGCCCAAAACATGGCCGTACTCGCGGACGGCTCGCTCGAGATCGAAGTGAGTTCGCGCCTGTATGTAGTGAATCTCGAAGACCCCGCCGATCCGGAAATCGAGGCACAATTCGATGTTGACGGCGATCTCGTGGATAGTCGGCTCGTCGGCGATGTGCTGTACACAGTTACTAACGAGTATTACTACTACGGGTACGATGTCGCGCCCGGCGATGATGGCATGGTCGGCGGTGGCGAACCAGAACCGGACGATCCAGATAATAGCGGTGGCGGCGAGCCAGGCGATCCCGGGATGGGCGATGACCCCGCGACCGGTGAGCCCGGCAAACCGGACGGCTCCGATGGCGTCGACAGCGGTATGTCGGCCGAGAAGCAGGAATCGACCTCCTACGTGACGAGCGTGCTGCTCGCCGACCCTTCGGACATTCACGTCGCCGATGAACTCGAATTCAGCGGCGCTGGCCAGGTGATTCAGGTCTCCCCCACGCACGTCTTCGTGGCTGCGCCCGATTATTTCGCGGACGAGACGAACATCACGGTCGTCGACATATCGGATCCCGCCGGCCAGATGAGCATTGCGGGCAACGTCGCCGTGCCCGGTTATGTTTCCGATCGATTCAAGCTCGACGAGTGGAACGGGACGCTGCGGGTCGTGAGTAATGCGCGCTCGTTCAGTTCTGAAGTTTTCGTGAGCACGATCGATCTTGCGACGCTGACGACGTTGAACTCGTTGCGTCTCGAGGATGCCTCCGGCGATACCCTGTTCGCCACGCGCTTCGATGGCCCGCTCGCGTATATTGTCACGTATTTCCTCATCGATCCGCTGTTTGTGGTCGATCTGTCCGATCCCGCGAATCCGGCCGTGCGCGAGCCGCTCGAAGTGCCTGGTTTCTCGACGCATATCGAGCCGCTCGGTGATCGGTTGATTGCGCTCGGCGTGGACGACTCCGAAGGCACGCGCCGCGTCGCGGTTAGCCTCTTCGATGTCTCGGGCGATCCTGTTCGACTGGACAACGTGACCTTTGGCGACGACTGGTCGTGGTCGAACGCGTTTAACGACGTGAAGGCCTTTACCGTGCTTGACGACACGATCATCGTGCCGTTCAGCGGATGGTCAGGCGACGCGGGTGGCTACGAACGGCTGCAGTTCATCTCCTACACACGTGACAGTTTGGATGTGCGCGGCAGTGTCGATCTCAACGGAACGATCCTCCGCTCTCTCGAACACGACGGCCGGTATTACGGCGTCACGACGGAACAAGTGGCGCGCATTGAAGGACCGTCGCTCGACGATCTCTCTGTTACGTCCACAGCCACTTTGGCGGAGAACGTGGTGGACGCCTTGGAGATCGACGAAGAGCGCTATGCCGAAATCATCGCGCGCTACAACGACGGTTTGACCGAAGTGCGCGTGTATGAGAATGAAAGCGGCGAATCTTCTTCGGTGACGGTTGACGTCGGGTCCTACGCGGATGCATTCGTGTACGGCACCGAACTCGTCCTCATCGGAACCGATTACGAAAACGTCGGAATGTATCGCGTCACCGCTATCTCGACCGATGACGAGTCCGTCGCGATTCGCGGCGAGACGACGGTCGAAATCGATCCGTTCTTCGGCGGCTATTACTACGGCGGCCCGTTCATCGATCGCGGCGGTGCGGAGCCGGCAGGCGACGCGTTGTTCGCGCCGTACCCGTTGCCGTACGGACAAGGCAACACGGCGTTTTTACTGGGCGATCATCTCGTGCTGCGCGGATTCAAAGCGGAGACGGATGTGACGCTCGGCGGCGGGGATGCGACGCAGGTGCTCGGCATTGTCGATCTCGAATCCGTAGGCTGGACGCGCACCGTCGGGCTGGGCTTCGATCGGCTCGCGTCGCTTGACCAGGCGGGTGATCTGCTGTACGTGAGCACCAAGGAAGACGCGGCGGACACGAACGGTCAGCCGAATTGCGCGCACTACATTCAATCGCTCGATCCGATCGCGGAAACCACGGGCACGCCGGCAAACGTGCCCGGAATCTTCCTGCGATACGATGCCTCGAACGACGTGCTGACGCTGCAGGATTTCCAGTGGGAAGAGTCGGGGAATGTCGAGACTTCGCTGCAGACGGTAAGCTGGGACGGTGCGACCAATGTAACACCCATCGACCGCATCGATCTCGATGCGACCGCCGGGACACCGGTCGTGACGAACGGCCACGTGTTCTATCCCGTTTACGACGAGGCCTTCGGAATTCAAGACGTAGTGGCCTCCGCGAATGGCACACTCGACTTGGGCGACGTCGCCGAAGTGACGGGGTTCTATGGTCAACTACTCGGCGCGATCGACGACAGCGTCTACGTCACCATTGGCGGCCAAACCATCGCTCACTACGAATTCACGCCGCAAGCGGAACTCGCCGAAACAGTCCAGGTGATGGGCTACCCGCAAAGGTTGCGGTTCGGCGAAAGCACCGTGTACGCGCCGATGGGTTACTTCGGAGTCGTGACGTTGTCGCGCTGAGGCGACAACTTATTTTAGCATTGAGGGCCCGCGGCTGCGAGAGCGCGGGCCTTCTTCTTTTCCGGAATCAGTTATACTATTTGAAACAAACTAGGCGAGATTCCATGAAACAAGCCGAGATACACGAGGCGTCGACACAACTCCCGGAGCTTATTCAACGAGCCTTAAATGGGGAGGATGTCGTAATCGCGCAGAACGGTACTCCCGTCGTTAAACTGGTGCCCTGCGACTCCGAGCTCCCACGTGAGGCTGAGGACAAGAAACTCAGGCGTGAGCCAGGGCTTTGGAAGGGAAAGATCTGGATAGCAGACGACTTCGACGAAACTCCGCAGGAGATCATCGACCTATTCGAGGGAAGTGACGACGATATTCTGCGATAGCAATAGAAAGGCTTCTTAGTTGTTGTCCTCGCCCTTCGCCTTCAGGAAGTCGATCAACGCCGCCGGATCATCCGTCTGAATACCATCCGCGCCCCACTGCACCGCCAGCATCCATGACGAGCTGTCGTTCTCGTCGACGAACACCATCACGCCATATTCGCGGCAGGTCTCCCCATAAGTTTTCGAAAAGTCGTCCCATACAGGCGCGACCATTCGGGGGCGGTACTGCTCGATAGTCGACCGGAGGTTGCGTTCGTCGCCGGGGTCGGGCATTTCAATGCACTCCGGACACGCGGCGCGTAGCTCCGGCACGGCACGCGGCGACAAGTACCAGACAACGTCATGTTCCATGTCCCGCTCGCGAATGAGTTCCGCCAGCGCCGGGATGGGAGCGTCCTTCATATCGAGATAAATCCCGATGCGCCTCTCGCAGAGGTCGAGTATCTCCTCGAAGGTCGGGATGCGGGTCCCCGCCCACTCTGGTCCCATGCGCGCGCCAATGTCCAGTGCGCGCAACTCCTCGAGCGTCATCTCGGCGACTTTCCCCGTCGCGCCGGACACATAGGCGTCGATCGTCGCGTTGTGAATGCTGACGAACTTTCCGTCTTTGGTCGTGCGGATGTCTACCTCGACGAAGTCGCAGCCGAGTTCGATTGCCTTTTCGTAGGCTGCGAGTGTGTTCTCGGGAATGCCGTCATGCGCGCCGCGATGAGCTATGACGTAAACGCCGCCATGCTTCGGCGGGCGCAGGGGCGGTCTCTCGACTTTCGATTGCGCCGCCGCGATAGTTCCCGACGTGCAAGCGATCACTAACAAGAAGGCTACCGCGCATCGCGTCGCGCGGTTCAATTCGCGTCCTCGAGGCCGGTCAGTTGCCGCAGTCCTGCGACTTCCGCCTCGCTGAGATAGCGCCATTCGCCGGGGATGAGGCCTGTTGCGCGGATGGGTCCGACCGAGACGCGCCGCAACTCCTTCACGGGATGTCCCACGGCGGAGAGCATGCGCTTCACGAGACGTTTGCGGCCTTCGTGGACGCTGAGGCGCACGAGCGTCGAGCTCGTCTCGCGTTTCAGCACATTGACGCGCGCGGGATAGGTCGGCCCGTCGTCGAGCTCGATACCTTCGCGCAGTATCCGGACAGATTCGTCGGACACGTCGCCCTGCACCCACGCCATGTAAGTCTTCTCGACTTCGTATTTCGGATGCGTCAGCCGGAATGCGAGTTCGCCGTCGTTGGTGAGCAGGAGAGTGCCCGATACGTCCATGTCGAGTCGGCCGACGGGAAACACACGGGCGTTGAGGCCGGGCACGCAGTCGAGCACCGTCGAACGCTCGTGCGTGTCTTTCGCGCTGGTGACAACGCCCTTGGGCTTGTTGAGGACGATATAGACCTTCTGATCGAGGCCTACCGGCGCGCCATCGAAGGCGATCGAATCGACCTCGGGATCGATCTGTTGGCCGATCTCCGCCCGGCGACCATTGACCGTGACCCGGCCAGACAAGATGTGCGTTTCGGATTCCCGGCGCGACGCCACACCGCATTGCGCCAAATACTTCTGCAGCCTCATACGCTGTACTACCCACAAACGTCGTTATCGCAACGAGGTTTCTTGTACCGCCGCTTTTCAAGCGGCGTGTCTAGTCCCTCAACTCATCTCGCGCAATTCTTCTATCGATGGCAACTCTTTCAAACTGCCGATACCGAAGTGCAGCAAAAACTCATCCGTCGTGCGGTATATGCGCGGACGACCCGGCACCTCGGCCACGCCCACCGCCTTAATCATCCGCTTCTCCTGCAACTGCTCGAATGCATGCGAAACGCTCACGCCGCGGATGGATTCCACATCGGGCCGCGTCACCGGTTGCCGATACGCGATGATCGCGAGCGTTTCGAGCACGGCCTTCGAAAGTTTCTTCGACTTCTTCATTTGGAAGAGCCGGCGAATAAATGGCGCAAATTCCGGCCGGGTGCTCAGTTGATATCCGCCGCCGATCTCGCGGACGACGTAGGGCAACTTTTTCTTGTTGATCTGTTCCTGCAGTTCGCCGAGCAGATTCGCCACGATGTCCGGGTCGACATCGCCCAATGCCTCCGCGATGCGGCCCGCGCTCAGTGGACGATCGCTCGCGAACAACATCGCGTAAATCGCGAGGCGAGTCTCGTCGCGCCCGAGCATTTCAACGGGTTCGAGGTCCGCCCCATTGGTATGTTCAGCCGCGTCTACTCTCGCCGACGCCGCCGCCTTGGTCTTCTTCTTCGTTTTTTCCCGCGCCTTCTCAGCCATCATGCCCCCGCTCCCCCGTCATTCCGAGGCCGCGTGCCATCCAGCACAGCGCGCGACCGTGGGAATCTCGTATTTTGTGTCAGCCCACCGTCACCCCGCGCAAATGCCGCCCCACCGCCTCGGCAATCGGCGCGATTTCGCTCATCATGCGCTCGAAGGTCGCGGGCTTCAACGATTGCGCGCCGTCCGAAAATGCATCTTCCGGTTTCGGGTGTACCTCGACCATCAGCCCGTCCGCGCCGGACGCAATCGCCGCGCGGCTCATGGGAATCACGTAGTTCCAGTGGCCCGTGCCGTGGCTCGGGTCGACAATCACCGGCAAGTGGCTTAGTTTCTTGAGCACGGGCACGGCGCTCAGGTCGAGCGTGTTGCGCGTCTCCGTTTCGAATGTGCGGATGCCGCGCTCGCACAGCACGACATTCGGGTTGCCCTCGGCCATGATGTACTCGGCGGACATTAGCAATTCGTTGATGGTCGACATCATTCCGCGCTTGAGGAATATCGGGCGTTTCAATTTGCCGACCGCTTTGAGCAAGCCGAAGTTCTGCATGTTGCGCGCGCCGATTTGCAGCATGTCGGCGTATTCCGCGACGAGCGGCGCCTGTTCGGGCGTCATGACTTCGGTGACGAACGGCAGCCCCGTAGCTTCGCGCGCCTCGCGTAACAACTTGAGTCCGTCTTCTTCCATGCCTTGGAAGGCATACGGCGACGTGCGCGGCTTGTACGCCCCACCGCGCAGGATTTGCGCGCATGCGTCTTTCACTTGATGCGCGACTTGCATGATCTGTTCGCGCGACTCGACCGAGCACGGTCCCGCAAAAATCACGATCTCTTCGCCGCCGACTGGTACGCCGCCCACGTCGACGACCGTGTCGTGGGTGCGCGCTTCGCGGCCGGCGAGCTTAAACGATTTCAGGATCGGATAGACTTTCTCGACGTTCGGCATCGATTCGAGCGATTGAAGGCGGTACTTGCCCCGTTCATCGCCGACGGCCGCGATCACGGTGCGCTCGACGCCTTGGATCAAGTGCGCCTTGTAACCCAGTTCCTCGACTTTCCGGACGACGGCTGCGATGTCTTCCGGATCCCGCGACGCCATGACGATAACCATACGAAACTTCCTTCTAGGACGACGATCAGGCGTTAGCCCGGCGATGAAATCAACGGCGCGACCCACGTAGTGCGCCAAGCAAAAGAGTATACGCCGAAGCGTAAATTCGCGCAAATCGCGGGTTGCAAGGTGTTTCACGCCGCAATGAATACTCCGCGAAGGACGGTGTAGGTATACAACATGCATCGACGTGAAATCGTCTGGCTGGTGTTGCTGGTTGCGTTCGCAGCCGCGGCGCTGTTGACCGGATTCCACTTCCTCGCGAAAGCGCGCGCCTTCGAACTGCACGAGGCAATCCTCGACGGAGACCGAGCTGAGGCGCGGCGGCTGATTGAATCGGGAGCAGATCCGGACGTGCGGGCTTTAGAAGGAAAGACCGCGCTGCATGTGGCCATCGATAGCGATGACATTGAAATGCTAAGGCTGCTTCTTGATCTGGGTGCCGATTGTTCCCGGAAAGACGTTGAAGGCCAGACGCCAATCATCAGCGCGCTCTTCGCCAGCGACGAACTGCTCGTTTTACTTGACGCCGAGGGATGCGCGGCAGGGATCAATGAATCGAATGCGACTGAACTGCTCATTCGAGTTTCTCAGTTCGAAACGCCTCGGAAAGCTTCGTTCTTGCTCGACCGTGGGGCCCAGGCGGATCTGATCGACGATTCATGGGAATCAACGGCGATTCATGAGGCGGTGATGTTCCGGAATTGGGGAGTCGTCAAACTGTTTCTCGACGAAGGCGTGAATCTAAACGTGCTCGATGGGGATGGCCGCAGACCGCTTGATGTGCACCTGCGATTTCGCCGTTACGATGTGCGCGGCACCAAGTGGCTCCTCGACGAAGGCGCGCA
>JBGTJY010000592.1:0-2602 GCA_041744855.1 Candidatus Hydrogenedentales bacterium | reverse complement strand
TACGAGCCCATCCGTGATCACGCGCGTCTCCGGTTTCTTGCGCGTGTATTCCGGGTAGGTGTACGTCGCGACGACGTTCTCGACGCGCGGCTGCTTGTTCACCACGACGGAGTAGCGCTTGCTGCGTCCGCGGGGGATGCTGGCGAAGTACTCGAAGTTGTCCTGCACCGCCTCAATCGTTTGAAAGTACTCGCCGTTGCCGGAGTCGAACATGACGGTCTGCGCGTAGTCCTTGCCGCGGGGATCGCGCAGCACGAGCTCGACTCCGTCCGGTTTTCTTCCCGTGACGTTCACCGTGACGAGCAGGTTTTTCCCGTAATCCAGCGCGATATCGCCCGGTTCGACGTCGAAGAAAGTGCCGCTGTAGGGCGGGAAGTCGCCAAACGGCAGCAGGTAGCGGGGGATGACGGCAGCGACCACGGCGAGCGCCATTACGGCGGCGACTGCGCTCAGGCTCGCGATTCCGAGCAAAATGTTGCGCTCGCGTTGTAACGCCTGCGGCGTCAGCGTGCTCAAGTCGGCGGGACTCCCGTCGACTTCCAATGCCCGGGCAATTTCCTGCTCCATGAATGCCCCGGTCGCGCCAGTCGCGAGGCCCGCCTTCAGTTGTCCCTCGAAGTCGAGGGCGTTCACGAGGCGGTTCTCGAGCGAGGGGTTCCCCGATTCGACGAGCCGCGCCACCATGCGATCGTGCGACTTCGAGCGATGCATCCGTAGGTGCGTGACGGCGAAGGTCACGGCGAGGAGCACGAGGAACCCGAGGCTGAGCGCCAGGCGCACACTGGTGGGGGGAATGAGCAGCACGTCGAGCACGACAAGCACCCAGAACGTCGCCAACCCGACCCATGCGGTCCGCACGGCGGCGAGTTGCAGAACCTTCCCGGCGTAGACGCCTTGGAATCGGCTGAGGGGTTGTACGACGGAATTCACGTGAGGCCCCTCCGCCGCCGAATGAACCATTCCGCCGCGAGCAATCCGGCTAGTCCGAGGAAGATCGGCAGCTTGTCCCAAGCGTCCACGGGCTTGTCCTCCGTGCGCCGCGCGTCCTCGAATTGCTTTACGCGCGCCGGCAATGATCGCCATTCGTCCATCGGGAGCGCGGCGCCGCCCGTAATTTCGGCAATGGACTGCATTAGCGCAGGGTCGGAGGCGACCATTCTGCGTTCCAATGCATCGGAATAGACGCTGAATTGCGTTTCAATCGTTTCGGGCTTGCCGACATTGTTTCGCAAGGTTGCCGTATAGGCGCCTTCCTGTTCCGGTGCGAACAACGCGCTATAGAATCCCGTGCTGCCCTTATCGGGATCCAGACTCAGTTCGACCGTTTGGCCATCGGGACCAGTAATCACCAGTTGTGGGCGGTAATCGTCAGCATCCACGAACTTGGTCCGCACGACCAACGGCACGGCCTCTCCTAGGGTGTATGTAAAACGTTCCGTGCGAAAGGTCACTTCTTGGCCCGGCAAAAAGTCGGAGCCGTAAACCAGCCAGCGAATCATTTGTCCCCAGAAGCGCTGGTAAATTTCGTCGTAGCGCGCGAGTTCCTCCTCCATGAACGCCCATCGCCAGAGACCCGACGCCCCGACGGTCACCGTCTTGCCTTTGCCGAGCCTCTGATACGCGATCACGGCCATCTCCGTTCCAGGCGCGTCCTCCGCGGACGTGGCCAACACGACGGCGAGCGTCTTCTCTTCTTTCACGCGCGCGATGCTGAGCATCTCCGGCAGTTGCTGGATGACGAGGTCCGAACCGGAAGCCTGCCCGAAATCGAAGACCGGACTCACGGCCCCCTCGGTTGTGAGTTCGAACCGCGCCCGCGCGAGACCGCCATCGTCCCACACGACCGGCTCAAGCTCAGCGAGTGCGGACGCGCGGCCTTCGTAAGCCTTCCCGCGCGCGAAGATAAGATTCCCGCCGCGCTCCTCGACATAACGCTTGAACAACTCCAACGTCGCAGCGCTCAACACGGTATCGACCCCGCGGCCGACGATCACGCAGTCGTATTGAAATAACTCCGCTTCGGTCTGGGGCATGCGAATCGGTTGGGTGCGGCTTTGGACCCCTGATTGCCGGTCCGCGGCCTGGGTAATCGCGAACACTTTCGAGCCGTCCTTCCGAATGTCGAATATCGCCGTCACCTCGAGATCGGGATCGCCCTGCAGCGCGCGCAGGAGGAACTTGCTGTCCCAATAGGGTTCGCCTTCGAGAACGAGTACCCGCGCCTTTTTGTCCACGACTTGCAGAAATACGGTCCGATCGTTGTTCGATTGATCCGATTCGTCCTTGAGCGCTTCGACGCGGACCGCATAGGCGTAGGTGCCGGGCAGGTCCTCCTTGATCGGAAACGTCAACCGGCTGATGCCATGGTCGAGCATGACGCGTTGTGTGCTGAGTGCCTCGCCGTCGCGCTCGAGCACGACGTTGACGTACCAGCCGTCGTAGCCCGTGTGCAGCAAATCGACCCGAAGCGGCGCGTCTTGATCGCGAAAGACGAAACTCTGGTTGAATCGCGCCATCAGGTAGAGGTCTTTGGTTTGTTCCGCGGACCCGACCACGGTCGTCCACACGGGAATATCGTCCGCCTTCAGGAAGGTCGCCGCGC
>JBGTJY010000591.1:0-4698 GCA_041744855.1 Candidatus Hydrogenedentales bacterium | reverse complement strand
TGCATGGTCGATTTACCGCGGCAAATCGGCCTATGCTCCGTTTGCGCATGCTAACAGAGGATCGGCGCGATTACAAGACGCGGAGGAGATTGCCACGGCCGCGCGCTTGGTCTGGCTAGTATGGCCTTAGGGCGCGCGGTCTCGCAATGACGGGGAGAATGGGTAATGCGTTAGGGCGCGCTTCCCTCCTGGCAGATCTCAGGTTCGAATGACGCGTAGGAATTCTTCGGGGGCGATTATGCCTTGCTTGACCTTTACGCGGCAGCGGTCGGACATGGTCTTTAGCTTGGCGGTAGTCGTTACCTTGTTTGCGGAGGCGTCTTCGCCGATCAGCCCGCGGACCTGCGGCGTGATTTCGAGAATCTCGAAGATGCCCGTTCGACCGCGCGTTCCGGTGTGGTAACAGACCTCGCATCCGGTGCCCCGGTAAAGCTTCTTGGTTGTTTCGGGCAGGTGGGTTGATTTGAGCAGCGTCTTGGGCGGGGTGAAACTTTCTTTACAGTTTTCACAGATCTTTCGCACTAAGCGTTGTCCGACGATGGCGGTCAGCGCGCTCGCGATCAAGTAGGACGGAATGTCCATGTTGCGCAGCGTGGAGATCGCTTCGGGCGCGTCGTTGGTGTGGAGCGTGCTGAAGACGAGGTGGCCGGTCATGGCGGCGCGGATGGCGATGCGGGCCGTTTCGGGATCGCGGATTTCCCCTACGAGGAGGACATCGATGTCCTGGCGCAACGCGGCGCGCAGGGCGTTGGCGAAGGTCAACTTGATGTCGGAGTCTATTTGCACTTGGTTGATGCCGGAGAGCTGATACTCGATGGGGTCTTCGAGCGTGACGATGCTGTCGGTCATCACGTCTTTTTCGTTGAGGCAGGAGTAGAGCGTGGTCGTTTTGCCGCTGCCGGTGGGGCCGGTGACGAGAACCATGCCGTAGGGTTGCTCGATGACGCGGATGAGCGTTTTTTCATCCTCCGGCTCAAGGCCGAGATCGCGAATGCCCTGCAGGACGGAAGACTGATCGAGCAGGCGCAGGACGACGCGTTCGCCGAGATACGTGGGCATTGTGGCGACGCGGATGTCGAAATCGCCGTCGTTGATGACCATGCGAATGTGGCCATCTTGCGGGTGGCGGGTCTCGGTGATATCGACGTCGGCCATGATTTTGAGGCGGGAGACGATCGCGGCTTCGATTTCGCGTGGGATGCTCATGACGTCGTGCAGTACGCCGTCGATGCGGTAACGGACGCGCATCTCGGGTTCCTGGGGATCGAGGTGGATATCCGTCGCGCCGGAGTTGACGGCGCCCTCGATGATCGTGGAGACGAGTTTTACGACGGGCGCGCCTTGCGCTTCCCGCACAATTTCTTCGAAGCGAACTTTCTCGGGGACTTCCACGCGAGGTTTCTCCTTTTGCAAAGGTGACGATGCTTGGTGCACTGATGCTTGGTGCGGCGTTTGAGCGGGCGTCGGGGGGCGTTTGGTTGGTTCAAACTTGGTAGGTTGTGACTGTGGCTTTGCAGATCGTGGCTTGGTCGATTGCAGCGGTGCGTCGACGTGTTGTTGAACCACGTGTGCTTTCAGCGGCGCGGTCGGCGCGTCCGGCACGCGCGCTGGCGCGACATGTGTCGGTTGCAGATTCGGGCTGGGCAGATTTGGTCCTGCCATATTCGGACTTGTCTTGCCGTGATAGCGCGCGAAGATTTCGCCTTCGAGGTCTTCGGCAGCCGTTACCTTGGTGTGGATGCGATACCCCAGGAGTATGCCAACGCGCTTGAGGCGGTCGGGAGGTTCGGGGCCGGAAATGAGCACCGTTAGTTTGTCGCCATCGAAAGCGATGGGAATGAACCGATTTTGCTTGGCCACGCTTTCGGGCACGGCTTCGAGCGCTTCGGAATCGCTTTGGGCGTCGGCGAGATCGACATAGTCCAGCGCATATTGTTTGGCGAGTGCCCTCCCGACGTCTTCGCGCGAGACGAATCCGTTTTCGAGGAGAATGGCGCCGAGGAGTTTTCCGTTTCGCTTTTGTTGGGAGAGCGCCTCGGCGAGTCTTTCCTTGGAGAGCGCCTTCATGTGGACGAGGGCCTCGCCGAGACTCTGATGGGATTCGCGTTTGGATCGCGAGTGGAATTCGTAGAGGAGCAGGTCGTTGACGGCGCCGAAGGAGAGCTTCTGACTTTGCAGCAGTTGCCGGTACCATGGCGTACCGCTTTCGCGCTCGATGCGGTGGGCCTTATCGAGATCGGCTTGGGAAATGACGTGGCCGCGGACGAGCTGCTCCCCTTTTTGCGAGGCAGTGCGGCTCTGTGCTTTGGTGCGGTCTCCCCCCATGCGGCGCTTCGGTCCTTCCCTTTCCTGGTTCTTGCCCTGTGAATTATAAGAACACGCGATTATGCCGAGCAATCAAGCGCAGCATCGAACCCGCCGCTTGAAAAGCGGCGTTACCGGGCCCATGTGGGGACTTCGCCGATGACGATGTCGAAGGCGGGTACGGCGACGAAGTACGTAAGCAGCGTGATTAACACCGTGCCGATGAGATTGATTGCGATGCCCGCGCGCGCCATGTCGGCGACGGTGAATCGACCCGAGCTAAATACGATGGCGTTCGGGGGCGTGGCGACGGGCAACATGAACGCGCAGGAGGCGCTCAGGGCGGCGGGGATCATGAGGAGCAGGGGGTTGAGGCCCAATGAGGAGGCGGCAGCGCCGCCGATGATCGGCAGGACGATGGTCGAGACGGCGGTGTTGGATGTGAGTTCGGTGACAAAGGTAATGACGAGGGCGATGGTGAGGATGAGGAAAATCGGATGAAGTCCGGACAACATTTCAAGTCGACCGCCGATCCATTCGACGAGTTGCGTTTCGGCGAATCCCGCGGCGAGCGCGAGGCCTCCTCCGAAGAGCAGCAGGACGTCCCATGGAATTCGCCGGGCCCATTCCCAGTCCAGCGCGAAATCGCCCTTGCGCAGATTGACGGGAGTGACGAACAAGACGACGCTGAAAAAAATGGCGACCGTTGCGTCGTTGATAAATTTTGGATCGACGCCAAATACAGTGGTTGCGAGATTCGACCAGCCCGGAATGGTCAGCGTTTGTCCGAGCTCGATATCGGCGCGGAATATCCATGCGAGCGCGGTCAGCGTTGAAACGGTGAGCACGGTCTTTTCGCCCCGGCTCATTGGGCCCAGTTCGTTCAGGCGGTTGTGGAGCGTGTCGAGGGCGATTGCGGCGGAACCGCCACCGATGGGAAATAACACGCGCACGAGAAGGAGCCAAACGATCGGCAAAAAAACAATAACGAGCGGGATGCCGACGAGCATCCAGTTGAAAAAACCGATCGGCTGGGCTTCGGGAAATAGGCGGGAGAACTGCGCGGTGAGCACCAGATTGGGCGGAGTGCCGATGATTGTTCCGATGCCGCCGATACTACTGGCGTATGCGATGCCCAGCAGCAAGCAGGTAGAAAAAGATCGCATTGCCTCGCGTGACGTCCGAGCCTCGAATTGCTCGATGACTGCGAAGGCAATGGGCATCATCATGAGCGCGGTGGCGGTGTTGGAAATCCAAAGCGAGAGGCCGGCGGTGGCAAGCATGAAGCCGCCCACGAGGCGGCGCAGATCCGTTCCGGCGCGTACGACGACGTTGAGCGCGATGCGTTCGTGGAGGTTCCACTTTTGCATGGCCATGGCGATGAAGAAACCGCCAGCGAAGAGAAAGATGTTGTAGTCGCCGTATTCGCGCGTGACTTCGGAGGCGGAAAGTACGCCGAGGATTGGATACAGCGCAATGGGGAGTAAGGCGGTGCCCGCCAGCGGGAGCGCTTCAGTGAGCCACCAAATGGCCATGAGGACGGCGACTGCGGCGGCGCGCTGGCCTTCGATCGACATTCCGTCCGGCGTGGGGAGAAGCAGAACGACGATGAACGCGATTGGACCCGTGACGAGGCCGACGAGCTTGAACTTCGAATATGAAGAATCGGACACAGTCCCCGGCTCCGAGAATTTCGGGAAAGGGTGACGGAAGTTGTGCCCTGGGATCAAGCGCGTTCGGGTGCGGGGCGGTGCATGAATTCGATATAGTTTGACGTTTGTAAGTCGTGCGCGGGCCGCATGAATGCGGAATTACGAACCTGACGGGACGGATGATGGCAGACAACGAAAACAATTCCGATCGATCGCCGGCGAAGGCCTCGCTTCAAACGTATCTGATGATGGCGTCGTTCGTCGTGATCATGATTTTGGTGGGGACGAATCTGGCGCTCCTGAAGTGGGTGAGCACGTACATGCGGACCGCGCCGTCGCAGGGAGCGGCCGGCGGTATCGTGCAAGAACGCGCGATTGCCGAGCGGGTGCGGCCCGAATTCAAGGTGGTGAACGGGCACGAGCACCTGTATCGCTTGTCGCATTTGGACAAATACCTCGAGGGCGCTCGGCGAACGGGAATTGCGAAGACGTTGTTCGTGGCGAGCAGCGAGGCCACGCTCGTCGGGGCGAAGGGCAAACTCGAGAATCTGAATGAGTGGAATACGGAGGAGATTCTCAGCGCGAAGGCGAAGTATCCGGATGAGGTGATTCCGTTCGCGACGATTTATGTAGGCGATCCGGATAAGTTGACGAAGTTGAAGGATTACGTCGCCAGGGGCGTGCAAGGCGTGAAACTGTATTCGGGACATTCACAATTTCACACACAACCGCTAGACGATCC
>JBGTJY010000590.1:0-1612 GCA_041744855.1 Candidatus Hydrogenedentales bacterium | reverse complement strand
CGCAAGGAGCACCTGCCCAGCCAGCGGCGTGTTGAATTTGGCTAGCGTCTCGACAATCGCGCCCCGCACCAGCGGATCGGGTTCCACTTGAATCTGCCGGGCAAGCTGCGCGGTAATCTCCTGCTGCTCTTTCGTATCCATCCCATTGGAACGGGCGGCGAACTCGCGAATCGCATCGGAACGCATCGCCGGAGTCGGATAGTTCGTCCGTTCGGCGTCGCGAAACGGCCACACCGCAGGCGTCACCGTGCAACCGCTCGTGGTCAGGACGAATAGCGCGATTGTCGAACAAAGTAGCGAAAGTTGCTGCATGGCGTGCCACGTCATGGGCGCAGGAATGCGACGCCGCGCGAAGCGCACGGCATAGCGAACTGGCGGGACGGTAGCAAGTTCGTTAGAAAGCCGCTACCGCGGATTTGGCACATCGCGACGCAAATGCTAGCAATCACGCGTGCGGTGCCAGAGGCCAACAGGATGGGCCGAATCCGGAAGGGCGAAGCTCTTGCTGAGCCGCACCCGGTTTCCCGCATCAAGCTCGGCGGGAGCCTCGCCCTCCCATTCATTGAAAAACTCTCACCGTTCTTCCATATAATGCCCGCACTGCGGACAGCGGGCAAACCACATCGGCACCGACGCGCCACACTTGCATTTCACGTTGTGGCGGATGACGGACGAGCCGAGCAGGCTCCCGCTGGTGCCGGCATTATGCTCGAGCACGTCATCGAACACGCTGGAGGAGGATGTTGAAACGGGGGCGGGCGTAGAACCGTGATGCGTGTCGCGCTCTTCGCGAAAAGCCTGATGATAGGCCTCGTTCATTTTCTTGTTGGAGAACGCGTCGGGCACCTGCACCACGACCTGTCCGGTGCAATGAGGGCAGAGGCCCTTCTTGCCGGCGTACTTGTCTTTAACCTTGAACGCGTGCCCGTTGGGGCACTCGACATGGATGCCCATGGCCAGCCCCTTTGCAAAATGGGGTGCCAACTCGCTCGCGTCTGCGCTCCCGCCGTTCTACAAGACCGGACTGACAGACACTCAGGTGCGCCTCTTTCGCCGCCGTTCCCGCGAAGGTCCAGTGCGGCTCGTGCAGAATTGTCTCCCATAGGGCGCTGCCGCACACGCCCGATGCATTTAATAGCCTACCGCGCCGAGCGGCCGGTAGCAAGAACAGCCGGTTAAGATTCAGGGCCATTCACCTATTCAAGATAGAGAAACAAGTGTGGGAGGCGTCTCCGTCGCCGATTGCGTGCAAAGGTCGAGTTCGGATTGAAATATGCAGCGCCATCGGGGTCGGAGACCCCACCCACAAAATCCCCCAATTTCAATAAATGAATGGCCCTGGGTTAAGATTGTGAAAGGTTTCACAAACTTCCCACTCTTGGGTGGAGAGGGCAACGGAGGAGAGCCTCGATCTCGCCATTCGAGACGGGAGGTGTTTCCGCGGGCTAGATGCGCGTTCGCCGGCCAAACTGCTGTCGTGGCCGACATGCTCCCAGATACCGTTTTCGACTTGGCTCGAGTCTCACTTACCGCAACCCCGGCTTGTTTTTGCTCACCAGCTCTTTTTCGATCGTTTGGCACACCGTTCGCTTAATCGTGGGGACGAGCCAGG
>JBGTJY010000589.1:0-2659 GCA_041744855.1 Candidatus Hydrogenedentales bacterium | reverse complement strand
GGCGATGGACTCGAAATTGAAGACTACTGTTGAGCCGCCGACGGCGAGCCCAGTGGCGGGATTGGTGTAGCCCCAGGTCAACGCTACTTTGCGCGAGGGAATCATCTCGATCACGTTGCCTTTGGCGGCGTCGCCGTTGGGGTATTGCACGTGTGCCGCGCCGCCCGGCCGGGGATCTATGGTCGAGCCTGCGCCCATCCACTCGGCAAAGCCCGCGGAGTCGAGGAACAGGCCGTAGACCGTCTCGGGACATGCCGCCACGTCGATGGTCATCTCGATGAAGTCTTCGCCGTATACCGCCATGTTGTTCGCTCCCGCAGTTCGTGCCGATTGAATTACCGGCGCCGTTCGCGTTTTTCCGCAGCCCTCTTCAACGCGGCGAGTCGATCGTTCCACATCGACTCGAGATACTCCGCGAGCGGGCCCAACTGTTCGCGGCGTGCCTTGTAGTAAATCTGCCTTCCCTCCCGGCGCCGCGCGACGAGCCCGGCCTCGTGGAGCACGCGCAGGTGTTGGGAGATCGCGCCGAAGGTCAGGTCGAACTCGGCGGCGATTTCGCCTGCGGGCAGTTCGGCATCCCAGACTAGGCGCAGGATTTGCTGGCGCCTGGGCTGGGCGATTGCGTCCAAGGCGGAAATCATGATAATAATTTAGCATTAGCTAAAATATGATTCAATCACCTATGTTGCGCGACCTCACCTGCTATAATCCGCGCATGCCTCAGATTTCGAGAGATCTTGAAAATGAGCTCGACCGGCGCGTGGCCGATGGCCATTACGCTTCGGTAGATGAACTCGTGCGACATGCCTTGGCGGCTTTGGATGAATCGGCCAATGCAGAAAGATGGCTTGAAGGTGAACTCTTGCTTGGCCTCGAAGGCGAGGACGTCGTTATGGATGACGCCAAATGGGCGGCCATGAAGCGCGAATCGATTGAGAAGTTGAACCTCATGCGCGAGCATACCGAGCGGACTTAGTGCGTCGAACGATAGTTGGTCGGGCTCAGGTCAATCGCGACATTGATCGGCATTTTATTCACCTTGCCGTGAGCGCGGACTTTGATACGGCAGAACGATTTCACGACGCGATTCACAGTGCGGTTCGACTGGTGGCCGAATCGCCTCATTTAGGTGTGGCGCGCCAATTCCGCAATCCCGCCCTTCAAAACGTCCGCATGTGGCCAATTGGCGATTTTTCGGAATACCTTCTGTTCTATCAACCAACCAGGACCGGCGTCCGGCTGATCAGGTTGATCCATGCGAAAGAGGACTATCGACGGATCCTTGGGCCGGAGTGACAGGAACAGTTTGAATTCGAAGGTCGGCGGGAGTTCACTGCAACTTCTCCGGGGCGAGGATCATCCCGTCTGAGTCTGCGTAGAGATAGTGGCCTGGCCGGAATGTGATGCCCGCGAAGGAGACGGGGACGTTTTCGTTTCCGTAGCCGTTTTTGAAGCTCTTGAGTGGGTAAGTCGCGAGGGCGCGGATGCCGATGTCGAGCGTGTCGATTTCGGCGGCGTCGCGGATGCATCCGAAAATGACGAGGCCGGCCCAGTCGTTTTGCACGGCGAGTGCCGCGAGGTTTCCGCCGACGAGGGCGCATCGGCGGGAGCCTGCGCCGTCGACTACGAGGACGTGTCCGGTGCCGGGCCGTTCGAGGGCGGCTCGGACGAGCGAGTTGTCTTCAAAGGTCTTAATCGTGTGGACCGGGCCGCAGAAGTCGTGCTTTTTTCCGAAAGATCGGAATATGGGCTCTGCGATGCGGATGTTGCCGACGTATTCGTCGCACAAGTCTGCCGTCTTGAAAGCGGTCATTTGGCGTACTCCCCGATGGCGACCTGAGAGATTGTAACCGATGGAGATCGTATCGCTGATCGAGCGGGTTAGGAGGGGAATGGGAAGTATGGAGTGATGGGGGAGGACAACGGACTAAGGGTGGGCGCGGGGTGTGGTATGCTTTTGGGAAGGACTGGGGAGTCTTTTCTTTAGCCGGGGGATTCGGGCCATGGGGATTGCGCCGAAGGGACAGATCGCCGATTTTTTGCCGCGGGTGGATGTCGAGAAGTTGTATCGGCATCGGTTTAGCGCGGACGCGAAACGGGCGAAAGAGAAAGTCTGGGAAGTCATCGTCCGGCAGTTTTTCCAGCGTTGGGTCGCGCGGAATGATGCCGTGCTCGATCTGGGTTGCGGGTATGGCGAATTTCTGAATCACCTTGTTTGCCGCCGGCGGATTGGCGTGGATTTCAATCCGGATTCGGTGCGGCATCTCGATGCGGCGATCGAGTTTCACCAGGGCGACGTGACGGATTTGAGTTTTCTTCCGGACGCTTCGGTGAATGTTGTGTTCACGAGCAACATGCTCGAGCATTTGCGGGGTAAGGAGCAGGTCGAGTTGCTCGTGGGCGAGGCGCGGCGCGTGTTGAAGCCGGGCGGACATTTCATCGCGATGGGTCCGAACATGCGGTATTTGCATGGGAAGTATTGGGGCTTTTGGGATCATAACGTGGCGATTACGGACGATTCGCTTTCGGAGTTGTTGGAGTATCTCGATTTCGAGATCGTGGATTGTCATGGGCGATTCTTGCCGTATACGACGCGGTCGAGTTATCCGAAGGCGCCGTTGCTCGTTGGGTTGTATTTGCGCGTGCCGATCGCGTGGCG
>JBGTJY010000588.1:0-2663 GCA_041744855.1 Candidatus Hydrogenedentales bacterium | reverse complement strand
ATGTTAACCGATATCGTGCCTCGACTGCGGCGCAGAATTCGCTGCCGGACACGACAGCGTCAACGTGGAAAGTTTTTCAGAACCCGCCAATATCCTAAAACTCGGTTACCACACGGTACTATCGTGTACAATCAGGTTAAGCGCCTAGGAATAAATCGCAGTGGCCACTCAAAAACAGGCATCCGTAACTTCCCCCTCGGCCGCGTCCGTCACCCCGGTTGCGACTTTCCGCGCCTGCGAAGTACGTCGTGCCGGTTGGAATCTTTCGTTTACGACGCCAATCGAAGTTGAAATTCGCTTCGACCGCGAAGCCCAACTCTTTCTCGCGGAACTGCACGACATTGGCGTCGATGCATGCAATACGAGCCTCGCTCGCCTCCACGCCGATATCGAGGAGCAGATTGTAGTAGCGTGGGAGGTCTACACGCAGGCGGAGGATACGCAACTCACTCAAGACGCCAAGTCCATCAAGTACAACCTGCTCGCGCTGGTAGGAGAAGCGTCACGTGCCTTGGAAAGCGAAGAAAGTAGCGGCAGCACTTGAGAAAAAAGGTTTCAGACGGAACGAACGCCATCATCACTACTTCTTCTACTGGACGATTGACGGCAGGTTGACCTCGGTGAAAACCTACACCAGCCATTCCGAAAAGGAGATCAACGACTCCCTCGAAAACCAGATGGCCAGGCAGTGTTGCCTAAAGACCAGCCAATTCCGCGATCTTCTGAACTGCCCTCTGACTCGAGAAGGGTACGAACGAATTCTGGATCAACTCGGCAAACTTCTTTGACCATCCGTCACAGTAACGCCCTCTAAAACTTGCGCCCTTCGCGAACCCTCGAAATTTGGCACGGCCCGCCTTCTCAACATCGTAAGTCCGCGCTGAAAATTTCCCTTCCCCGACTTGAAATCTCCCGCCCGTGCGCCCGGATTTCTTCCTCGGAGTTCAACTCGATGTAGCGCCCGTTCCCGAAGTCATCCAACCCCTTCCGGATTTCGGCACGAAGACGCTCCAAATTTTCGTCCCTAATTTCCAAAGTCAACCGCCGCGAAGCCGCCTTTCAAGCTCAGTATAAAGCTCTCCAAGTATGCGACGTTGTTCCTCAGTTGCATCATCGTCACCTTCTAGATTTCTATACGCTCGGCGAATGTTTGCGGCCTGTGAGCGGATCTCGGCTTCGACACTTGCGTTCGCCTGATGCGGACGGTTCAAACCCAAAATAGTGGCTTTGGCTGCCGCGTACTCTACGTTGGTGAGTGAACCCTGTTCGTGCAATCGGGCCAATCGCTCCAAACGCGAAATACCGTCGTCTTCTGGTAAGTTAATTTCGGCGCCGTTTTCGGTATTCGATGCAACATCCGGATACACCGCGGTCCCGCCGCACGCGGCGAAGATATCATTGTTGATCGCCATTTCATCATAGATGGTCACCGATTTATTTTCCCTCGTGAGAAGGGAGTAGTATCTTCCGGATTCGAGCGTACGCTTTCGTTGATCGGCGCTACTGGGGCTTGACTTCAAGAGAACTAGATTGCGCTCGTAGACTTTTTTCGCGCTGGCAAGACGGCGAGCAGCAGTTCTCTTTTCGTCATTCTGATGTATACCCGCAATCACGCCGATGATGAGGGCTACGATACCTAGCGATAAACAGTCCATCGGCCCACAACTCCAGATGAAGCTCTTATCCCTTCAGCCAATCCGAGGCGACCGTATTCGCCAGATCGCGGTCCCTCTCCCAATTTCAATCGCGCCAAGTTAAATAGCCGCTGCACTGCTCGCATAGCGAGATTTCTTCGCGATCGCTCGTACACCGCGATAACCGGTGTTCCTGGAAAGCAAGCATGAAACGCGCGTACTGCCGACCAACCGCGTTACACAAAATACAAATGCGCATCCCGCGCCGCGAGGGCGTTCTCCTCGAAATGTTTGAAGTTTTGCATGTCGGAGTTTACTACGTCGATACCGTTCTCGAGCAGGTATGCGTAGCTGCGTTGGTAGGGGTTGAGCGGGGACTTTAGGAACGACTCGGGATAATACTGGTCGAACATGGAGGGGGATGCGCCCGTGGGCGGGAAGACTGCGAGCGCGTTGCCGCCGTAGGGTTCCGGGGCGATGTGGCGGGCGGCTTTCATGCCGACGAGGCCGATGCCAAGATCCTTCGCTTTCGCGAGGAACGGCTTGAGTTCGTGGAGCGTGCCGCGGCCTTCGACGGTGGCGACTTTGATCGTGTCGTACCAGCCGGCCGGCGTCATGGCGATCATCGCGAGGTCGTACCAGTTCGTCTCGATGGCGGCTTCGAGGCACTCGTGCGCGCGCAGGTGCGTGCTGACGCCCCAGAAACCGATTTTGCCCGCGGCCTTCGCGCTGAGGAACGCGTTGTGCAACTCTTCGCTGCGCATCGCCGCGGGATTGCCGACCATCATCAGGTAGTACGCGTCGATGTAGTCCACGCCGAGATTCTTGAGGCTCTTGTCGACCTCGCGCAGCCATGCCTCCGAATCGGCCTTCGCCATTTCGACGGTGTATTCGTGCTCGCCCTGCATGCCGATGCCGCCGCGCACGGGCGCCTTCGACGTGATCCAAATTTCGTCGCGGTGGCGTTGCGCGAATTCCGCGAGGCTCTTCTCGGAGCCTTTGTAGTAGTCGTCGTGGCCCACGTCGTAG